>DXBS01000056.1 GCA_019116405.1 Candidatus Gallimonas intestinigallinarum
CCGCCCAACATCAAGGGATACAACTATCTGCGGGAGGGGATCAAGATGGCGGTCGCCGATCCGCGCGTCATCAACAACGTGACCAAGGGGCTGTACCCCGTCATCGGCGAGAAGTATGAGACGAGCGCGAGCAAGGTGGAGCGCGCCATCCGTCACGCCATCGAAGTCGCCTGGAACCGCGGCAGGGTGGACGCCGTCAACGCCATCTTCGGCGCACGCGTCTATATCGGCTCGGAAAAGCCGACCAACAGCGAATTTATCGCGCTCGTCGCAGACA
This sequence comes from Candidatus Gallimonas intestinigallinarum, assembly GCA_019116405.1. The sequence continues at coordinate 278 of DXBS01000056.1, forward strand.
AGCTCATCCTGGAAAACATGGTCTGAATCGTGCGCAATTGTATTCGCCATGTTTCTCCCTCCTTTGAGGCATACCTCGCAAGCGGTATGCCTTTTTTGATGCGCAGGGAAGCTTCGGCGCGGCGGGCTGCGGACTTTGTGGGCGAGGGGCGCCGCATTGTTTTTTATGAAAATCCCCTGAATCTTGTTGAAAAATCCGAAGGAAAATGCTATAATGGTACTCTGTATAGGAATATCACGGCGGGGCATCACAGTGCCGGTGTCCCCATGCGCGCGCAACGCGCAGGAAGGAACACGATCACAGCGCCCCCTGATGGGGCGGGACGGAGGTTGTTTTGAACGGAGTCGGTCGCGGAGAAAACAAACAGAATAAAAATGTGGGCGCACTCCTGACGCGGGAGACGATCGGCATGACGCTGCTCTTGTTCAGCGCCGTCATGCTGTTTATCTGCGTCACGGGCGGCGCGGTCTTCGGTGAGATCGGCGTAGCGATCACGGCATTTTTTGTGGGACTTGCGGGATTTTTCGTCTACCCGCTTCTTGTGCTGCTGCTCTATTTCTCGTTCGTGCTCGTCTTCGGAAAGAAGCCCATTCCTGCACGCTGGATCGCCCGCGTGTACTTCCTGCTCGCCGCGATCTTTCTCATTGTGCAGACGGCGACGGCGGAGCCCTACTTTTCGCTTGGGTTCGGCGGCTATATGAACGCCTGCTGGACGGCGGCGGGGGAGGGGATCTCCGGCGGCACGGGCGGCGGCGTCCTGCTCGGGCTCATCGCCTATCCCGTCCGCGCCATTCTCTCGGGCGTGGGCGCATACATTCTCTACGCACTGCTCATCGTGCTCGCGCTCTATCTCATCGCGCTGGATACCCCCCTGCGCGCGCTCATTCTTCCCTCTGCGCGCAGGCGCCCCGAAAAGCGGCGCAGGCAGGAGGGCGTCTCGTTTGACGATCTGCCCGAGCCTTCCCGTGCATCCGCGCGGCAGGAGGCCCCTGCAGCGCCCGCGGAGGCGGTCGCGCCGACCGATGTGCCGATTTCTGCGGGCTACGGTGCGCCCGGCTATCAGCCGCCCACCTATCCCGGGGCGTACGTCGCACCTGCACCCGAGCCCGCTCCCTACGGCGGCTATGCCGAGCAGACAAAGCCCAAGGTGCAGCCGCCGCTCTCCGCACAGGACGCCTACGAGCGCAGCCGTGCCATCCTCTTTGACACCGACCCCGCAAGCGACTATAAAAACAATCTCATCTTTGACCGCGATTCGCGCTTCAACACCTATCCGCGCCGTTCGAGCGTGGGGCCTTCGGGTACGGCGGCGGACGCGGGCAAGACTGCGGCGCGTTCCGATGCGAGCGAGGATTCGTCCGACGTGAGCTATACCGAACGGTATCTCTCCCAGACGGAGTCCTCCCGCCCCGTCATGCCCAAGCGCGTGACACAGGAGCGGCCCGCCTCCGCCATCGGGCAGGACGACTTCAACTATCCGCAGTCGCCCTCCTATCGCGCGCCCTCCATTCCGCTCTATCCGACGCACGATTACTATGCGAACGACGTCCCGTACGATGCGTCCAATCAGACGGAGGATCTCCCTGCGCCCGAACCCAAACAGGAGTGGTCGGCGCAGACGGCAAGACCTTCGTATACGCCCTATGCCTACCCGCAGCCTGCGCCCGAACCTGTTTCGGACGAGCCTGCGCGCAACGGAACAGATTTTGAGTCCGTGCGCGGTGCGGCAATGCCCGCGCCGGAGCCGGAGCCTGCGCCCAAAGCGCAGCCCGCGCCCGCGCCTGTTTTCCGGCCGGAGCCGGAGATTGCGCCCAAGGCGGAACCTGCGCCCGAAATGCCGGAGCGCGTTTCCTACCTCGATCCCGTCAAATCGGGCGAGATCGATGCGCAGCCGACGCCCTCCGCGCCCGCTGACCCCGAGCCGTCTGCGCCCGCCTATCCCACGCAGCCCTCGCCCTATGCCCGCCGCGAGACGCCCGCGCAGCAGGAACCCTCGTACGATTCCAAGGCGCGCGAGCGGGAGTTCAGGAGCATCTTTGCCCGTCCCGTGGAGGAGCGCACGCGCGTTGAGGATACGCCCTCGTCCGTGCCGCCGGAGCGCTTTGACAGGACCAAGCTCAGCCGCGCGGACCGCTTTGAAATGCCCGAGCCGCAGGAGGATCCCATCGCCGACCGCGGGCGGGACGTCTTTGAGCGTTCGCCCGCGGAGGACGCGCCCTCCGCGCAGAGCCGCGTGTACGATGCACCCGTTCCCTCGGCGGCAAACCTGTTCGATAACGACGCCGAGATGGACGACGCGGACTACCGCGAAGAACCCGCCCTGCCTGTGCCGTCCGCACGCGAAAGGGGCGAAAGGGCCCGCACGCGCACGCCGCGCGGCGTCGATGCGCGCGAGTTTTCCGAGGCGCCCGAGGAGAGCAAGCCCGCGCCTCAGCCCAAGAAACACAAGTATCAGGCATATGTCCGCCCCAGCGTGGACAATCTTGACCGCTATGACGACAATGTGCGCATCTCCCAGGAGGAGATCGAACAAAATTCCGAGATCATCCTCGATACCCTGCAGGGCTTCCGTGTGGACGCCGAAGTCGTCAAAGTGACCATCGGCTCCGCCGTCACCCGCTACGATATCGATATCCCGCGCAACATTGCGGTGCGCTCTGTCATCAAGCGCGATGCCGAGATCGCGATGCGTCTGCACGCGCGCGACGGCGTCAATATCTACTCCAACTCCGAGGTGGGTGCGATCTCCGTCGAAGTCCCCAACTCCGTCCGCGCGACGGTGGGGCTGCGCTCGGTCATGGAGGCGCCCGAATATGTGAACGGCAAGCCCAATTCCCTGATGTTTGCCATCGGCAAGGACGTCGAGGGGCGCAACGTGTGCGGCAATATCGTCAAGATGAAGCACCTGCTCGTCGCCGGCGCGACGGGCTCGGGCAAGTCGGTGTGCCTCAACTCCATGCTCATCAGCCTCATCTGCAAGTATTCGCCCGAGGAACTGCGGCTCATCCTCATCGACCCCAAAAAGGTGGAGTTCGCCGTGTTCGACGGGCTGCCGCACCTGATGATCAACGAGATCATCGCCGACGCGCAGAAGGCGGTTGCCGCGCTCAACTGGGCGATCAAGGAGATGGAGCGCCGCTATACCCTCTTCGAGCAGAAGACGCGCAGCGGCTCCAACGTGCACAATCTGGACGAGTACAACGCCTCCATTACAGACGGAGAGGAAAAGCTTCCCAAGATCGTCATCGTCGTGGACGAGCTCGCCGACCTGATGTCCGTCGCCAAGAAGGACATCGAGGACCGCATCCAGCGCCTCGCACAGAAGGCGCGCGCGGCGGGCATGCACCTCGTCATTGCGACGCAGCGCCCCTCGGTGGACGTCATCACGGGCGTCATCAAGGGAAATCTTCCCACGCGGCTCGCCTTCCGCGTCGTGCAGGAAGTGGACTCCCGCACCATTCTCGATGAATCGGGCGCGGAAAAACTGCTGGGTCTTGGCGATATGCTCTATCGCACCGAGGGCATGTACAGCTGCCTGCGCGTGCAGGGCGCGTTCATCGACTCCAAGGAAGTCCAGCGCGTCGTTGAGGATATCAAGGCGAACAACGAGGCATATTTCGACGAGTCCGTTGCAGACTATATCAACAAGACGGAGGGCGGCGCGAGCGGCGGCGGTGACGACGATGCAGACGGCGGCGCGGTCGATCCGCAGTACATCAAGGCGCTCGCCATCGTGGTCAAGCTGGGCTCGGCGTCCATTTCACTCATCCAGCGCAAGTGCTCGGTCGGCTACAACCATGCAGGCAAGATCATCGAATGGATGGAGCTCATGGGCTACATCTCGCCCTTTGACGGCAAGGCAAAGGCGCGCACCGTCCTTCTTACCAAGGAAGACTTTGAAGCAAAATACGGAGACATTGACGGATGAACAAGGTATTCGGCATGATCTCCCTCGGCTGTGACAAGAACCGCGTGGACGGCGAACGGCTGCTGGGCGAGGTCCGCCGCCACGGCTGTCCCATCACGGACGATATTCAACAAGCGCAGGTGCTCATCGTCAACACCTGCGCCTTCCTGAATGATGCGCGGAAGGAGGCGATCGAAGCCATTCTCGAGGGCAATTCCAACCGCAGCGGAAAGCTGGAAAAGATCGTCGTCGCAGGGTGTCTTCCCGAAAAGTTCGTCGATGAACTCTATCCCGCACTGACGGAAGGGGACGTCTTTCTGGGTGTTTCGGATTGCTCCGAACTCTTTCCCGCTCTCGAGCGCGCCTATGCGGGCGAGCGCGTCAACGCCGTCCATACGGGCTGCGAGGGGGGTGAGCGCGTCATCACCACGCCGCCTCACCTCAAGTACTTAAAGATCGCCGACGGCTGCTGCAATCACTGTACATACTGCCTCATCCCCGCCATCCGCGGCAAGTACCGCTCCTATCCCATGGAACAGCTCATCGCGGAGGCGAAAAGCCTCGGGGACACGCACGAGCTGGTGCTCGTCGCGCAGGATACGACGCGCTACGGCGTGGACACGGGCGAAAATTTATTTGTGCCTCTGCTCAAAAAACTTTCTGAACTTGACAACATCTGTCATATTCGTCTGCTATACTGTTATCCGGAAGTGGTCACGGACGAACTCATCGCCGAGGTGCGCGACAATCCCAAGATCATCAAGTACCTCGATATCCCGCTCCAGCACAGCGAGGACAGGGTATTGAAGCTGATGGGGCGGCGGGGCACGCGTGAGAGCTACTTGCAGCTCATTCAAAAGCTGCGCCGCGAGATCTCCGGCATCGCGCTGCGCTCTACCTTCATCGCGGGCTTTCCGACCGAGACGGAGAAGGAAGTCGAGGGGCTGAAAGAGTTCCTCAGCAAGGCGCGCTTTGAAAACTGCGGCTTCTTCGCCTATTCGCGCGAGGAGGGGACGCCCGCCTACAAACTCAAAGGACAGATCCCCGCCCGCACCAAGCAGCGCCGCGTCAGGGCGCTCTACAAGGTGCAGGAGGCGATCGCGGACGAGTACCTTGCGTCCTTTGTCGGGAAAACCGTGCGCGTCGTGTGCGACGAAGTAGACTTTGCGCGCGGCTGTTTTGTCGGCAGGACATACTTTCAGGCGTACGGCGTGGACGGCGTGACTTATTTTACCGCCCCGCATGCGACGACGGGCGAGGAATACGACGTCGTCATCGAACGCACAAAGGCAGGAAATCTCATCGGACAGGCGAAGGAGTAAGCTATGAATCTTCCCAATAAAATTACGTTGACGCGCATTTTCATGATCCCCGTGTTCGTCCTCTTCTTCTATCTGGACGTTATGGACGGGTGGAATTATCTCATTGCGGCGATCGTCTTTGTTCTCGCCGCCGCAACGGACGCGCTGGACGGTCACATTGCCCGCAGCCGCAACCTGGTCACCAACCTCGGCAAGTTCCTCGATCCCATCGCGGACAAGGTGCTCGTCGCCACGGCGTTCATCCTGCTGTTGACGCGCATGGAGGCGTTCTATGCGCCTTTCTACATCTTCAACGGCGGGAGCGTTGCTGCGGTGCTCGACGCAAGCTATGCAATGACCGTGGTAGCCGGCGTTTGCGTCGCGCTCATCATGACGCGCGAGCTCATCGTCAGCGGCTTCCGCATGGTCGCCGCCGAGAGAAAGCTCGTCATCGCGGCGGATAAACTGGGCAAGGTCAAGACGACCTGTCAGGACGCTGCCATCGCCTTCCTTTTGGTCGGGCTGAGTTTCTCAGGCAGCACGGCGGGACAGGCGATCGGCTTTATCGGGATCGTGCTCTTCTTTGCCTGCACCGTCCTCACCGTCCTCTCGGGCGTCAACTATATTGTCAAAAACAGGCAGGTCCTCACCGAGGAGAAGGGGGAGACGCAGGCGCATTCCGATGGGGCGGCTGCGGATACTGTCAGCAAAGCGGCAAACAGCGCAGGCGGCGTTGACGGCGCAGTCGAACCGTACTATATCAAAGTCCTTGCAGCTGTCATCAAATACGATGTCGTATCCCTTTCGATGATTCAACGAAAGTGTGATATCGGCTATATAAAAGCGTGCAGAGCCGTCGAATGGTTGGAGAAGTCGGGATATATTTCGCCTTTTGACGAAAACGCAAAGACACGCACCATCCTTTTCACAAAAGAGGACTTTGAAGCAAAATACGGAGATATTGACAAATACGGGGAGCAGAACGAATGATTGATCCTGAGCAGAAGGGGGAGCAGGCGTGAAATACGCGGGCATCGTCCTTCGCAACAGCAAAAATTCGCTTACGTCTGTGGCGGCGGCACCCGTCTTTGACGCGCTCCTGTCGGGCGGCGTCTTTGTGGACGAGATCGAAGTGCTCGCCTACGATGCGCCCAGCAAGGTTTCCTCCGCGCTCCTGCGGCTCTCCACCGAGTGCGACGGCGTGTTCCTCGTGTGCGCGCCCGCGCTCATCGCCTCCGCAAGGGACGCGGTCGCTGTCGCCGCAGAGGAGACGTTTACGGAGGAAAACATTTTAGAGACGGGCGACTGCCTGTTCGCCGTCCTGCCCGAGGGGGAGCGCGGCGCGCAGATCGTTAAAACGCAGGTCGTACCCCGCATCGACAAGCGGCGGCACAAGTCGTACGCGCGCGTCGTCCTGTGCACCTGTTCCGCCCCGCGCGACGTCATTCAGACCGCCGTAAAACAGGCGGAGGAGGCGGGCGGCGGCAAGCTCTCCCTGCACGCGACGGAGGAGTACGGCTGCGCGCGCATCGAGGTCATCTACGACCAGGAGACGCCCAAGATGGTCGCCGACGAGGTCGTGCGCATCCTCGCCACCGCGCTCAAAGACTACCTCTACGCGATGGAGGATATGACGCTCGCAGAGCGGCTCGTCTCGGCGCTCAAGCTGCACAGGCTGCGCATTTCGACGGCGGAGTCCTTCACGGCGGGCGGCGTGGGGCGCGCCATCGTGCAGGTTCCGGGCGCGAGCGCCGTGTTCTTCGAGGGCATCAACGCCTATGATAACAAGGCAAAGCGGGAACGCCTCGGCGTCGGGGAATTTACCCTGATGGGCAAGGGCGCCGTGTCCGACGAGGTCGCCTATGAGATGGCTGCGGGGCTGTTAAAGCAGGGCAACTGCGACGTGGCGATCGCAACAACCGGCATCGCCGGTCCCGATGCGGACGGCACCAACAAGCCCGTCGGGCTGTGTTATATCGCTGCCGGCACGCGGGAAAAAGTGCGCGTGTTCCGCTTCCGGCTCTCGGGCGATCGGGAGATGGTCACGCGGACGGCGATCAATCTGGCGCTGTTCCTCGCGTACCGGGAAATTTCATGAGAAAAAACACAAGGAGAAGATAGATGAACGAAGAAAAACGCAAGGCGCTGGACGCGGTGCTGGCGCAGATCGAAAAGGCGTACGGCAAGGGCGCAATCATGAAGCTCGGACAGGAGGCGGGCAACACCGATATCGAGGTCATCCCCACGGGCTGTCTCTCGCTCGATCTCGCACTGGGCATCGGCGGGCTTCCCCGCGGCAGAATGGTGGAGATCTACGGGCCCGAGTCCTCGGGCAAGACGACGGTCGCGCTGCACGCCGTCGCACAGGCGCAAAAACTGGGCGGCGTGGCGGCGTTCGTGGACGCGGAGCATGCGCTTGACCCCGTCTATGCCAAAAAGCTGGGCGTCAACCTGGACGAGCTGTACGTCTCCCAGCCCGATACGGGCGAGCAGGCGCTGGACATCGTCGATGCGCTCGTAAGATCCTCGGCGGTGGATATTGTCGTCGTGGACTCCGTCGCGGCGCTGACGCCCAAGGCGGAGATCGAGGGCGATATGGGCGATTCGCACGTCGGGTTGCAGGCGCGGCTCATGTCGCAGGCGCTTCGCAAACTCACCGCCATCGTCAACAAGAGCAAGACGTGCGTCGTGTTCATCAACCAGCTCCGCGAGAAGGTGGGCGTCATGTTCGGCAATCCCGAAGTCACACCGGGCGGCAAGGCGCTCAAGTTCTACGCCTCCGTGCGCATCGACGTCAGAAAGACGGATATTCTCAAGGACACCGAGGGTGCTGCCGGCAACCGCACGCGCGCAAAGGTGGTCAAGAACAAGCTTGCGCCTCCCTTCCGTCAGGCGGAATTTGATATCATGTATGGCGAGGGCGTCTCGCAGGAAGGCTGCCTTATCGATCTGGGCGTGCAGTACGACGTCATCAAAAAGAGCGGCGCGTGGTTCAGCTACAACGACCAGAAAGTCGCCAACGGCCGCGAAAAAATGCGCCAGTTCTTGAAGGATAACCCCGAACTGGCGGCGGAGATCGAGGAAAAGATCCGCGCCGCGGCAAAGGGCGCGTCCGTGGACGAGGTCGCGGGCGGCGAAGAAGCGTAACCTATGAAGTACGGATTTTTACGGGTGGCGGCGGCAAGCCCTTCGCTTAAAGTTGCCGACCCCGCCTACAATGCCGCGCGCATCATCGAGGTCATCGAGCAGCAGGCACAAAAGTGGACGGAGCTTCTCGTCTTTCCCGAACTCTCGCTCTCGGGCTACACCTGCGGCGATCTGTTTTTGCAAAAGACGCTCACGGACGGCTGCATGCGGGCGCTCATGACCGTTGCCGAGGCGACCAAGGGAAAAAAGATGCTCGTTTTCGTCGGGCTTCCCGTGGTGTTGGCGGGCAAACTGTATAACTGCGCGGCTGCCGTGGCGGAGGGGGATGTGCTCGGTTTTGTGCCAAAGACGCATCTTCCGAACTATTCGGAGTTCTACGAGCAGCGGCACTTCACACCCGCGCCAAAGGGAGTGTACGCTGTGGAGCTTCCGTGCGATGAGAAAGATGAGGACGAAAACGAGCCGCATTTTCCCTTTCCCGGTGGTTGCAGGGTGACCTTTTCGGCCGATCAAATCTTCTACGATCCCGCGCATCCTGAAGTGAGCGTTGCCTGCGAGATCTGCGAAGATCTCTGGGTCGCGGACGCGCCCTCGGTGCGGCACGCGCAGGCGGGGGCGACGGTCATCGTCAACCTGTCCGCGAGCAACGAGGTCATCGGCAAGCGGGAATACCGTAAGACGCTGCTTTCGTCCCAGTCGGGCAGAAGTTTGTGCGCCTATGTGTATGCGGACGCGGGCATGGGCGAGAGCACCTCGGACATGGTCTTTTCGGGCAATCATCTCATCTATGAGAACGGCTCGCTGCTTGCGGAGAGCGCGCCCTTCTCGGGTACGGTCTGCGAAGCTGAACTCGACATTGATTACCTCCTCCATGAGCGCAAGCGCATGAACACGGTGCGCGTGTCTGTGAGTGAAACCCCGGAGAGATGGTATGAAGAGAAAACCGCGTCCTTTCTGACGGACGCGCTGCCCTCGCTGCGCACGTTCTCGCCGCTGCCCTTCGTCCCCGAAGAGGAGGGAGCGAGGAACGAGCGCGCCGAACTCATCCTCAATATGCAGGCGCATGCGCTGGCAAAGCGGTTCGCCCACACGCAGGCAAAGACGGCGGTCATCGGCATTTCGGGCGGGCTGGATTCCACGCTCGCGCTGCTCGTCACGGCACGCGCCTTCGATCTTCTCAAAAAAGATCGCGCGGGCATCCTCGCCTATACCATGCCCGGCTTCGGCACGACGGGCAAGACAAAAAGCAACTCCCTCGCGCTCATGCAGGCGATGGGGGTGACGGCAAAGACCGTCCCCATTTCGGAGACCGTCCTGAAACACTTTGAGGACATTGCACATGATCCCGCCGTCCTCAACGCGACCTATGAGAACGCGCAGGCGCGGTATCGCACGATGATTTTGATGAACGTCGCCAACGAGACGGGCGGACTGGTCATCGGCACGGGGGATCTCTCCGAACTGGCGCTCGGCTGGTGTACCTACAACGGCGACCACATG
>DXBS01000057.1 GCA_019116405.1 Candidatus Gallimonas intestinigallinarum
GGACTCTCTGCCCGCGCCGGGGCCCTTGACGTACACTTCGACCAAACGAAGGCCATGTTCCTTTGCAGCCTTTGCCGCGGTCTCTGCCGCCATCTGTGCTGCGAAGGGCGTGCCCTTTCTCGAACCGCGGAACCCGAGGGAGCCTGCGCTCGACCAGGAGATCGCGTTGCCGTTCATATCGGTGATGGTAACGAGGGTATTGTTGAACGTGGACTGGATATGAACCTGACCCTTGTCCACCTTTTTGAGTTCTCTGCGTTTGCGCGAAACGACCTTTCTCTTATCTGCTGCCATATCGCACTCTCCTTACTTCTTCTTGTTCGCGACCGTACGGCGCGGACCCTTTCTCGTCCTCGCGTTGCGCTTGGTGCTCTGTCCGCGAACGGGCAGACCCTTTCTGTGGCGCACACCGCGATAGCACCCGATCTCCATCAGGCGCTTGATGTTGAGGCTGACAGCCCCGCGAAGTTCACCTTCCACGCTCAGGTTGTGGTCGATGTATTCTCTCAGCTTGGAAACGTCGTTTTCGTCGAGATCTCTCACGCGCGTATCGGGATTGATGCCCGTCGCTGCGAGGATCTTTTTGGAAGTGGCGAGACCGATGCCGTAGATATACGTCAGTCCGATCTCTACCCGTTTTTCTCTGGGTAAATCCACACCGGCAATACGTGCCATTGAAATTCCTCCGTAATTTTTTGGATAAATATGTTCTATTCATTCGGCCACACGACGGGCAACAGTGGAAAATATTGCCATACGCGCGCCGCGTATTTTCTTTTTTAACGCGCAAACAAGCAGATTATCGCGCATTTTCGCGCCATAATCCGCCTTCGTTGCTGCGTTTTGCAGGGTATTACATAAACCGCAGATACCAGTATATCACAGCCATCTGCGGTTTGTCAAGTAATTTCGCCTAGTATTTAGCCCTGTCTCTGCTTGTGGGACTTATCCTTCGAGCAGATGACCATAACTTTTCCGTTTCTCTTGATGACCTTGCACTTGTCGCACATGGGTTTGACGGAAGGACGTACTTTCATGTTGGTATTCTCCTTGATTACAGGTAATGAATTGTCGTTCAAGCGAAGTTTTGGGATACAGTTCCGGGCAGATATGGCGCGGACGGATTTTCCGAAGGGCGCGTACGAGGGTACGTAACCGAGGAAAACCGTAACCGCGACATGGTATTGCGACGAAAATGCGTCCAAAAGTATTTTGGGATACAGTTCCGAGCAAGACGAGGAGCGCGCGGATTTTCCGAAGGAAGTTTACTAAAGTGTAAATGACCGAGGGAAAACGCAAGTGCGACATGGTATTGCGACGGAAATGTGCCCAAAATCAGGATTTGCTGCGCCAGGTGATCCTACCCTTCGTCAGATCGTAAGGGCTCATTTCCAACTTGACCGAATCGCCTTCGATGATGCGGATGTAATTCATCCGCAGCTTACCGGCGATGTACGCCGTGATGACGTGCCCGTTGGAAAGGCGCACCTTGAACGTTGCGTTGGGGAGGGCTTCAACGACTTTGCCCTCCGTCTCGATGACGTCGTCTTTGGACATTATCTCCTCCGATATTTTACAGAGTCAGGATCTCGACACCGCTCTCGCGAACGACCACGGTGTTCTCATAGTGTGCCGCGGGCTTCTTATCCAGCGTGACGGCGGTCCAGCCGTCGTCGAGGACTTTGACCCGCCAGCCGCCCGCCGCGATCATCGGCTCGATGCAGATGACGCAATTGGCGGGAAGGCGGGGACCCGTTCCCCTGCGCCCGTAGTTGGGCACCGCGGGATCTTCGTGCATTTCCCGTCCGATGCCGTGTCCCGTATAGGCACGGATGACGGAAAACCCGTTGCTCTCCGCATATTGCTGGACTTTGTACCCGATGTCATACAGCGGCGTACCCGCTTTCAGCCCCTCGATGCCCTTGAAGAAGCACTCCTCGGTCACCTTGACAAGCTTTTTCTTTTCCGCGGATACCTCGCCGATGCAGAACGTCCGCGCGCCGTCGCCGTGAAAGCCGTTCTTATAGGCACACAGATCGACGCTGACGATATCGCCTTCGCGCAGCACCGTTTCATCGTCCGGGATGCCGTGCACGACCGTCTCGTTCACCGAGACGCATGCGGATGCGGGATAGCCGCAGTACCCGAGGCAGCTCGGTTCCGCGCCGCTCGCCCTGATAAAGTTGTAGACGAGTTCATCCACTTCCTTGGTCGTCATCCCCGCTTGGATGCGGCTTCCGACGAACTCCAGGCACTCCTTGACGATCCGGCACGATTCCCTGAGAAGCGCGATCTCTTCCTCTGTTTTGACGCCGATCATGCCCTTTTTGCGAGGTCGTCGAGCAGCACTTTGACCTGCTCGAACAACACTTCGGCGGGGGCCTCGGTGCCCGTCACGTTGAGAATGATGCCCTTCTTCGTGTAATAGTCGATGAGGGGCGCGGTCTGTTCTTCGTACACCTTGAGACGGCTGCCCACCGTTTCGGGGTTGTCGTCCTTTCTCTGGTACAGTTCGCCGCCGCAGCGCGCGCACGTCGTCGCGCCGTTCAGCGTGCTGACGTGATAGCTCTCGCCGCACTCCTTGCAGACGCGTCTGCCGCACAGACGGTCCATGAGCAGGTTGAAGTCAATGTTGATATTGACCACGCCGTCGATGTGCGCGAACTTATCCAGTTCCTCTGCCTGGAAGGTGTTGCGGGGGAAGCCGTCGAGAAGATAGCCGTTGGCCTGCTTCACGTCGTCCCAGGTGAGACGATCCTTGACGATCGCACAGGTGACCTCGTCGGGGACAAGCTCGCCCTTGTCGATATACGACTTGGCGAGAAGCCCGATCTCGGTGCCGTTCTTGATATTTGCACGGAAGATATCTCCCGTGGAGATGTGCACAAGATTGTAACGCGCTGCGATCTTAGTTGCCTGCGTACCTTTGCCTGCGCCGGGGGCGCCGAGTAAAATGAGATTCATACCTTGCTCCTAAATTAATTACTTCAAGAACCCTTTGTAGTTCTTCATCAGGATCTGCGACTGAAGCTGCTTATCGAACTCAAGTGCGACCGAAACAACGATGAGGATACCCGTCGTAGAGAACACGCTCACGAGGTCCTCGCTTGCCCAGGAGAATGCGATGGACGGAACGAACGCGACGAGCGTCAGGAAGATGGCGCCGAACAGCGTGATACGCTTGTTGATACGCGAGAGATATTCCGCCGTGGGCTTGCCGGGACGGATGCCCTGGATGAAGCCGCCGTTCTGCTGGATCTGCCTGGAGACGTCCTCGGGGTTGAACTGGATGGTCGCATAGAAGAATGCGAAGATGAAGATGAACACACACAGCACGAGGATATAGTAGATGCCCGTGCCCGCGGGACCGTTCTGGAACTCCTGCGTCCACCAATCGAGCGCATCCGCGCACGAGGGGATGAGGCTCATGATCATGGAGGGCAGCGAGATGATCGCATACGCGAAGATGAGGGGCATGACGCCGCTTCCCGTGATCTTCATGGGAATGACGGACGACTGACCGCCGTACATCTTGGTGCCGCGCACCTGCTTTGCGTACTGGACGGGGATCCTGCGCTCGGCAAGATCGACGTATACGATGGCAAAGAAGATGACGACCGCGATGACGATGAACGCCACGATACTCCAGATCGCGCCGATATCGCCGGCGAACGCTTCTTCAAACTTACCCACGAGCGTCGTACCGGCGGTGGAGAGGATACCTACGAAGATGATCATCGAGATACCGTTTCCGACGCCATACTCGGTGATGCGCTCACCGATCCACATGACGATGCACGCACCTGCCGTGTAGACGATCGCCATGAAGATGCCTGCAAGCCACATCTGACCGCCGAAGTAGACGGTGTTGATAGCGCTCTCGCCGTCCTGACCTGCCGTCTGACCGAACAGAACGATGATACCGACCGACTGAATGACGGCAAGAACGATGGTCACGATCCTTGTAATGTTCGCGATCTTCTTTCTGCCATCTTCGCCCTGCTTGGAGAGACGCTCCAAGGCAGGGATGCCGACCGTCAGCAACTGCATGATGATGGATGCGTTGATGTACGGTCCGATACCAAGCGCGAACAGCGTGCCGTTTGCGAGCGCACTGCCCGTGATGCCGCTCATCAGAGCAAGGAAGTCATTGGACGTGACCGCCTGCTCAAAGGTCGCACGCTCCAGACCGGGGATGGGAATGTAACAGCCGACACGGAACAGAAGCAAAAGAAGAAGCGTCATGATGATCTTCTTTCTGATGTCCTTGTTCCGGAAGGCGTTTTTTAATGTTTCAATCATATTTCCGCTCCTTTCCGTACGCCGTCCCTATCGGCGAAAGCCGGGACGGTCAAACGGTTTCGGCGGTGCCGCCCGCCTTTTCGATGCCCTCTTTTGCGGAAGCGGAGAATTTCGCCGCACGCACAGTGATCGCCGCGTTCAGCTCGCCTTCACCGAGGACCTTGAGTCCGGCGTTGTTCTTGACGTACTTGGCAAGACCGTTTTCCATCACAAAGCCGTAATCCACGACCGTGCCTGCGGGAACATCCGCGAGCGCGGAGAGGTTGACGATGACATACTCCTTGCGGAAATGGTTGTTGAAACCGCGCTTGGGGATGCGGCGTGCAAGGGGCATCTGACCGCCCTCGAATCCGGGACGGACACCGCCGCCCGAACGCGCCCACTGGCCCTTGTGGCCCTTGCCCGACGTCTTGCCGAGCCCGGAGCCGATGCCGCGGCCGAGACGCTTTTCCGACGTTCTTGCTCCCTCAGCGGGAGCGATCGTATCGATTCT
>DXBS01000058.1 GCA_019116405.1 Candidatus Gallimonas intestinigallinarum
AGCGAACGGCTGTGCGACACGGGGTTCAGCTACACCATCTCGCTCATCAGCGGAAAGTATAAAATGACCATTCTCTACACGCTCATGGAGTTCGGCATAGTGCGCTACAATGAATTGCAGCGCTATATCAAGGGCATCTCCTACAAGACGCTCTCCAGTTCATTAAAGGAACTGGAAGCAGACGGACTCATCGTGCGCAAGGAGTATCCGCAGATCCCGCCCAAGGTGGAATACAGCCTCTCGGAGCGGGGCAAATCCCTTATGCCAATCCTCGACGGACTGTGCGAATGGGGCGACAAAAACAGGATCTGAACGCATCATGATAAAGGGGCGCAGAGCGCCCCTTTTTGTTTATAACACGCATAAAATAATGGATTTTCATAGTATTATGTCATACATAGTACTATGAAAAGTGGCTTATTTTCCACTTTTGCGACCCTTTTTGGGGGGTTTGACGCCTTCGACGCCCTGCACCCCTCCTCTTCCTCGTCCGGAAATCCCCCTCTTTCAAGCGCAAAAAAAATCGCTCTCAACACGCGTGAGAGCGATTTTTTTGCTTCGTAGAATTCTCAGCCCCTTGCCATTGCGGCAAACTTTTCCGTTAAGAGCAGGTACCCTTCCTCGGCGTCGTCAGTTGTGAGCACCGTCTTTTCCATGGGACAGATGTCCGTCCCCGCGCGGTTGATGATGCGCTCCGTCAACGTCCCGTAGGAAAGCGAGATATGATGCGCCTCCAGGTACACCTTTGCACTCTGAGAAATTGTCCTTGCATAGACCGCGGCAATCTTACTCTTTACGAACAGCATCGCCGCCGCCTTGCCGACGACGACGTCTGCGACGGAATATCCCGTCAGATCGACGCCGTCCGCGATCCAGCCCATCATCGGCGCAATGCCCCGACGATCGCTCGTCAGGCACTGCCCGTTTTTACAGAGGCAGATGGTATGCCCTGTAAGCCCCTCTTTGGCAAGTTCAAGATCTGTCATGCTTCTCCCTGTTGAGCAATGCGCGCAGCCCCATCACGATGAAGGGAACAAGCACCGCCTGCAACACCATGCCCAGAAGCCCCGTCTGGATCTGCGACCAGATGAGCGCGGGCGTGAAGGGCGCGACCGACCGGAAGATGACGACCAGCAGCAGGAATGCCGCACGGCCCGCAACCTGCGCCAGAAGAACTGCGGGGAATGCCATCCAGCCGTTTTCCGCGATCTTCTTTGTGAACAGTCCGGAGACCGCTGCAAAGACGGCGAGTTCCGCCATCATGAAGGGAAGGCGTGCCAATGCGGGCATCGGGTCGCCCCAAGCGGAGGTGATCGCAAAGCTCACGAGCGGCGAAAGAACGCCGATCCCCAGTCCCCAAACGCTGCCGAGAATGCAGCCGCCCAGCAGGACGGGAAGATACATGGGCAGCCACTGCACGCCGCCCGCCTGTCCGAGTGCGAGGTGCACGAGCTGCGGCAGCAGTACCGCGAGCACGATGCAGCCGAGGGAGACGAGTCCCTTTACCGTCACTTTTATCTTCAACGAACAGTTGTGACGCACCAAAACATTTTCTAACATATCAGACTCCTTTGCCGAAATATTCGGCGATCGTTTTCATTTTTTCCTGCTGGGCGACCTTGAACGGGCAGCGCCTGTTGCAGTGCCCGCACTTCAGGCAGGCGTCCGCCTTGACGGCGAGCTTATCATAGTGGTTTGCCGCCATCTTGTCGCCCGCCATTGCGAGGTCGTAGTACTTGTTGACCAGCCCGATATCGATGCCCGCGGGGCAGGGCTGGCAGTGATTGCAATACACGCAGTTGCCCATGGCGGAGGCGGGCGTAAACTGTCCGATGACGGAATAATCGCGCTCCTCCTTGGTCGCATTCAGGTATTGCAGCAGCGCATGCAGATCATTAAGTCCCCGCACGCCCGGGACGACCGCGAGCACGGCGGGACGGTCCAGACAGTACTGGATGCACTGCGTCTTGGTCAGGGCGACACGGAAGGGCGATGTCTGCGCGGACAGCAGCTGTCCGCCATGGAAGGGCTTCATGACGGAGATACCGACGCCCTCCGCCTCGCACCTGCGCATGAGTGCGGCACGCTCCGCCGTGGAACCGATGCCGTACTCGTCGCCCTGCTCCAGATCGTACGCGGGGTTGACGGAGAACATCATCATGTCGATAACGCCCGTATCGAGCAGTTTGTTCGCGACCGAAGGCGTGTGCCTGACGACACCCTGCGCCTTCAAGGTCTTGACGAAGTCAAAGATACCCGCCCTTTCGATATCGCGGATATCGCTCTCCTCGTCCACGCAGTGCAAAAAGCCGAAGTCAACATAGTCGGTGCCGAGCGCTTTCATCTCCCAGTCGAACGTGCGCCTGATCTCATCTAAATTGCGCGACCAGCCGTACTCGCCGTTCTCCTTGTAGACGGCGCCGAAGTGCAGCTGAAAATGCACCTTCTCCCGCCTGCCGGCGATCGCCCGCCCGAACGGTTCATAGACGGACTTCCCGCCCGCGCACAGATCAAAGAAGTTGATGCCCGCGTCGATCGCCTCGCGCACGGTCGCCTCAATCTCCTCTGCGGGGCTCGCCTGAATGCCGCCCATGCCAAGGCCCAGGGTCCCGATGCGCTCGCTGCCATGCGGCAACTTTCTGTATTCCATGCTCACTTCTCAAACTCCCTGGCGACGTCCTTCAAAAGGCTGCGGATGGGCAGGTGCTGCGGGCACGATTTTTCGCACTTGCCGCAGCCGATGCAATCGGACGCCTTGCCGTTGTTCTTGGTAAATACTTCGCGGTAGAAAAATCCGGCACTCCAATCGCGATAGCCCACTTTGGAATTCATACAGGAAAAGAGGTCGGGAATGGAGATGTGTTTGGGACAGCCGTCCGTGCAATAGCGGCATGCTGTGCAGGGGATGAGGCGCATGGAACGAAGAATGTCACGCACTTCCCCGACCGCCGTTCTCTCTGCCTCGTCAAGAGGTCTGAAGTTCTTCATATAGGAGAGATTATCCTGCATCTGTGCCATGTTGCTCATGCCCGAGAGCACCATGAACATTCCCTCAAACCCCGCGGCAAAGCGGATGGCATAGCTTGCGGGGCTCGCCGTTCCGAGGCGGGCATAGACCGCCTTGGCGTCCTCGGGCAGGTTGACAAGATTCCCGCCCTTGACGGGCTCCATGACGATGACGGGCTTACCATGTTTTCTGCACACTTCGTAGCACTTTCTGGACTGGACGGCAGGATCCTCGTAATCAAGATAATTGAACTGGATCTGCACGACCTCAATCTGCGGATATTGGGTCAGAATGCGTTCCAGCATCTCCGCCGTGTCATGAAAGGAAATCCCGACATGCCTGACCTTTCCCTCTTTTTTCAGGTCGAACGCCGTCTCATAGGCGCGGCAGCGCCGGAACTTTTCAAAATTTTCGCGCGACTGCGCGTGCATGAGGTAGAAGTCGAAGTACTCTACACCGCACGCCTTGAGCTGACTCTCAAAGAAGGGACGGATGTCCTCCTCTTTTTGGAAATAGGGCTCGGTCAGCTTATCGGTGAGAATGAATGACTCGCGTGGATGGCGCTTGACGAGGCAGTCGCGCAGCGCCGTCTCGCTCTTGCCCGAAAGATAACCGTGCGCCGTATCGAAGTAGTTGAAGCCCTCGGCAAGGAAGGCGTCGATCATGCGCTCGAACGCCGCGTAATCGACCTCGCTCCCCTTCATCGGCAGGCGCATGCAGCCGAAGCCGAAATTTTTATGTACGTTTTCAAACATACCCTTTCCTCCTTATGCTTTTGTTGCCTCTTCCACGCAGCGCAATGCGTTGAGAGAGCGGGGATAGCCGATATACGGCAGACACTGGGACACGACGTCGATCAGAAACGCCTTGTCGTTCCCGATGCGCAGGTTTGCCTTGGCGTGGGAAGTAAGCTGCGGTTCACACCCGCCCTGCGCCGACAGGAAGCAGAACGTGATCATCTCGCGCTGACGCAGATCCAGCCCCGTGCGCGTGTAGTAGTCGCCAAAGCAGTTGTCCACAAGCCACTTGTTGATGTGCCGCGTCTCCTCGGCGCCGCTGTTTGCAAACCCGCGCATGCCCTCGCCGAAGATATCGATCTGCGCCCGTTCGCCCCCTTCGAGGCGGTTCTCTGTCGTCGTGGTCGCCTGTCCCTGCAGGGGCAGCGCAATGCCGCGCGCCGTAAAGATCTCGTTGGTCGCCTTCAGGAAGGGAAACACCCGCCCGATGCCGAGGTAC
>DXBS01000006.1 GCA_019116405.1 Candidatus Gallimonas intestinigallinarum
CTCGTAATCGCCGAATTCAGCCGTATCGGAGATGGAATAGCGCATCATGGAGAAGCCGCCCTTATAGATCAAATCTACAATCAGCTTCATCTCGTGGATGCACTCGAAGTATGCGTTTCTGGGATCGTAGCCCGCCTCGACAAGCGTTTCGAAACCCGCCTTCATGAGCGCGGTGACACCGCCGCAGAGCACTGCCTGCTCGCCGAAGAGGTCGGTCTCCGTCTCACACTTGAAGGTGGTCTCCAGGACGCCCGCGCGTGCACCGCCGATGCCAAGCGCATAGGCAAGCGCGATGTCCATCGTGTCGCCGGAGGGATCCTGATAGACCGCGACGAGATCGGGAACGCCGTGTCCCTCCACATACTCGCTGCGCACCGTGTGACCGGGACCCTTGGGCGCGATCATGAATACGTTGACGTCTGCGGGAGGAACGATCTGCTTGAAATGGATATTAAAACCGTGCGCAAACGCGAGATATTTTCCTTCCGTCAGCACGGGGGCAACGCTTTCCTTATAAATATCCGCCATCTTTTCGTCGGGCGTGAGCATCATGATGATGTCCGCCTTCTCGGCGGCTTCCCTGACGGGGTACACTGCGAAGCCCGCCTGCTCGGCAATGGGCCAGGTCCTTCCGCCCTGATTGAGACCGATGATGACGTTGACGCCGCTGTCCTTTAAGTTGAGCGCGTGCGCGTGACCCTGGCTTCCGAAGCCGATGACGGCGACCGTCTTTCCCTTCAGACGCTTGAGATCGCAGTCAGCTTCGTGGAAGATCCGCGCTTCCTGCGTGGCGGGATCGAAAATTTTATGTGCCATGATAACCTCCGTTTGTTTTCTTTCTTACAATTATACCCCCGTCCCCTGACTCCGTCAAGCAATCGGCAGCATTTTTTATACAAAATCCCCGATTGTGACTTTCAATTTCTCCGATTGTTGCATTTTTGAGGCAAATGTGCTATGATAATGTAGAAATTTCGAGAAAAATCGGAGCGATCCCATGAATGCATTGCATGAACTCACCGTGCTGAATATTTTGTCCGATCCCCTCATCGCGGCATTTGCCGATCTGGATGAAGGGGCTGGCAGAACCAACTTTTTGCATCTGCTCTATGAACGCGGCGCGGAGCAGAACTTTGCCGCCTACGTAGCAAGCGCCGTTCTCACGGACGAGAACGCCTTTTCCCGCGCCTGCGCCGCAGGGCAGCCCGTTTCCGATTATCTGCGCCGCGCGTTTTCCGCAGATCTTGCAAAGATCGCCCGCGCGCTTTGCGTCAAGGATGACGCCTTCTGCATAGGAACGGCGCCCCTTCCGGCGGGCAACTGGGACGACGCTGCGCTCGCGCGGCTGGCGTCCTATTATGCGCAGAACGGGTACGGCAGATTTCTTGCGCACCGCGCCTTCCGCTTTATGGGCGGGGAGCTTGTCCCCATCCGTGCGCTCTCCGACGTCACGCTTGACGACCTCAAGGGCTATGAGAGCGAAAAAAAGGAAGTGCGCGACAACTTTGAAAGTTTTGTCGCGGTACTTCCATATGCGGATATGCTGCTGTATGGCGACCGCGGGACGGGGAAATCCTCCACCGTGCACGCGATGATCAATCTGTATGCAGACAAAAAGCTGCGCCTTGTGGAGATCGACAAGGAAAATATTTTGTCCCTGCCCATGCTGAAAACCAAGCTCGCGGACGTGCCGATGAAGTTCGTCGTCTTTATCGACGACTTTTCCCTGCGCGAGGACGACGACCGCGTCTCCACGCTCAAGGCAGCTTTGCAGGGCAGCATGGAGGGACACGTCGGCAACGTCATGATCGTTGCGACCAGCAACCGCCGCCATATCGTCGAGGAGAATTTTGCAACGCGCATGGACAGCGTGCATGCGGGCGACAGCGAAGAAGAATTGTTGTCCCTCTCCGACCGCTTTGGCATCACCGTGCTGTTTGCCTCCGTCAACAAACAGAGTTATCTTTCCATCGTACATGCCATTGCGACGGATATGCAGGTGAAAACCTCCGCCGAGACGCTTGATCTGCTCGCCGAGCGTTGGGCGATCCTGCGCGGCGGGCGCTCTCCGCGCCGTGCCCGTCAGTTCGTGGAGTTTGTCTATGCCTGCGAACAAAAGGGCGTGCCCGTCGAAGTCTGATCAAGCATCGATCGCACGATGCCGTCAATATCTCCCGCGCCGAGCACGAGGATGAGGTCATCGGGCTGTACGAGCAGCGAGATGCGGCGGGAAAGATCCTCAGGAGACTGGCAGTAGATCGCCTCAGGGACGCGGCTCACGAGCGCGACGGCGCTTCCGTCAAAATCAAAGACCTCGCGTGCGGCGTAAGTACGATAGATGATGGGATCTTCTGCGCGCCTCAGGACGCGGACGAACTCCCCCATCAGGTCGCGCGTGCGGGTATAGGTATGCGGCTGGAATATGACGCGCACCGTGCCGCGGCAGATGCCCTCTGCCGTCGCAAGCGCCGCTGCGATCTCCGTGGGATGATGGGCGTAGTCAAAGATGACAGGCACGCCCCGCAGGGTTCCCGCCCGCTCAAAGCGCCGCCTGACGCCGCGAAACTCTTCGAGTCCGTCTGCGATTGCGCGCGGCGAGATGCCGCACAGCCGCGCCGCACAGTATGCCGCAAGCGCGTTGTAGATCTGGATTTTCCCAACCGTTTGCAGGCTCACCCGCACCACATGCATTCCGCGCTCTGAGATCATAAAACTGTATCGTTCCTGGTCCGGACAGAGCCGTTCCGCACGCACATCTCCCGCATACAGCCCGAAGGAGAGTGCATGCGGTATTTTTTGCGCCTCGCCGTCGTCCGCATTGACGACGACGAGGCGCGCTTGTTCTGCAAACCTGCGATAGGTCTCAAGCAGTTCTTCGCGGCTCTTGTAGCAATCTGTATGGTCGAGGTCGGTATTGAGGATGACGGCGATCTCGCTGCGCAGGGCAAGAAAACTGCGCTTGAATTCGCACGCCTCGGTCACGAAGTACTCCTCTCCCGTCGATTTATAATTGCCGAACGCAGTGTCCTCCCCGCCGATATGGCAGGTGCACGAAAGTCGGGCGCAAAAAAGGACGTGCGCAAGCATGGCGGTCGCGGATGTCTTGCCGTGGCAGCCCGCGACTGAAAGAACGTGCGGATATTCCTCCGCAAGTTTCCCAAGAAATTCCGCGCGCGAATAAAGGCGTTTTCCCGCCTGCGCCGCGCGCTCCAGCATTGCGGCATGCCGATCCACCGCCTCGGTGTAGACGACGACGTCCTGTTCGATCTCCTCCGTCCCGATGACGACCGGGATGCCGAGCGCGCGCAATTTGCGGGTAAATTCGCTCTCGCGTGCGTCACAGCCGCACACCTTGATTGCATGATCGTGCAGGATCTGTGCGAGCGCGCTCATACTTACCCCGCCGATCCCGACAAAATAGACGCCGCCCGGCGCATCTTTAAGAAAGGAGAACATGCCTCATCTTATGCATGAAGCACAAAAATTGTCACATTGCCGCAATTTTAATGAAAAAATTGTATTTTTTTTCGCAAACCACTTGCCAGTGTAAGCAAAATGTGATAATATAGTGAGCGAAGAAGGGTATAAGGGGGCAAAACATGAAAATCGATGACATCCGCATTCGGGAAGTCCGCAATACGGACGGCAAATTGAAGGCTGTGGTATCCATTACCATTGACGATTGTTTTGTGGTGCACGACATTAAAATTTTTGAGCGGGAGGACGGCTATGTGATCGCTATGCCCAGCCGTAAGACCACGGACGGGAAATACAAGGACATCGCTCATCCGCTCAATTCCGAGACTCGTGAACTGCTGCAATCGCTCATCCTTGCGCAGTACCGGAAATTTCTCGAGGAAGCCAACTGATTGTTTGCACAAAAAAAAGCGCGCCGCATGGCGCGCTTTTTTTCGCTCTCAGGAGACAGGTACCACGTTGATTGCACGCAGCTTGCCGCTGTCCTTGGGATCGGGCTCAGTTTCGAAGGTCACTTTCTGACCTTCCTTCAGCGTACGGAAGCCCTCCGTCTGAATCGCGGAGAAGTGAACGAACACATCGTCACCCCCGTCATCGTTCGCGATAAAGCCGTAGCCTTTCCCGTCGTTGAACCACCTTACGGTTCCGTTCATATTCCTTACCTCCTATCGGCGCGCAGTAAACGTACGCACTTACCGCACCGATGCGTCACGAGTCATGCTATTCACGCCATTTTTATTATACGCTTGCTTTTTTACAATGTCAAGACCCGTTTGCGAAATTACCATTATTTTTTCAAAAAATTTTGTATCAACTGGTTGCTTGTCGCAACAAACTTCTCCAATTCTTCGGGTTTCAGGGGACGATAGCTCATCAGGGCAAGCGAGTAAAGATACTGCGCCGCCTGCGTGCGTATCCCTTCATCCGCCTCTTTGAGTGCCTGGACTGCCGTATTTGCCGTGTTGACGACCAGCGTGAGATCGGCGGGCGACTCCCCCATGCCGTAAAAGGAGTGCATCTCGCTCATTCTGCGCGCGAATTCGGAGACGTTGATGACGGCAGGCACGTTGGCATCCTTGAGCTTTTCCGTCTTGACCGTGACATGCTGACCCTCAAGCGCCGCTTCAAAGATCTTTTTGAGGTCTTCATCCTCTGCGCTATCCTCTTTCAGCGCGCCTGCGACATCCGCATCGATCCTTAAAAAGCGCACGCGGCGAGGATTCTTGTATTCCAGATAGCTTAAAAAGTGCGGATCGATATAGGTATCGCAGTAGATCGCATCCAGCCCGGCGTCTCGGAACATTTTGATGTACTGCGCCTGTTTATCGGCGTCGGAGACGTAGTAGACCGCCTGCGGCTCCTTGCCGTTTTTCTCGTCCTCGTCCGTCAGTTCTTCGCCGTACAGCGACGTGACGGGCACATATTCGCCTGCAAGGTTCTTATAGACGACGATCTCCTCCACCTTTTTATAGAAATCC
>DXBS01000059.1 GCA_019116405.1 Candidatus Gallimonas intestinigallinarum
CTGATGGCAAACAGGGCATCACCCGTCCAGCCTGTAAGGTCGCCCGATTCAAAATCGCCGTTGGGGAGCTGATTGGTTGCATGTTCTACATCGAGCTGCTCTTTGAGAACATCGCCGGAATAGCGCGCGGGGAAGACCGTCTCGTTGTCGACAATCGGCTCCTCTCCTTCCGGATAATACATGCGGAAGGAATCCGCCGTAAGCGCCATGAACGAACCCGTGAGCGTTTCGTCGGAGAGGCGAACGAACAGCGTCTTTCCGAGGTGTTCCGCAGGAACTTCATAGGCATATTCCGTAAGTCCGATGGAACGATAAGGATCGGAGAACATATAGTTGTTGAAGGTCGCGATCGCATTGCCGCTCTCTTTGTCCACCAGTTCGACCTTCAGGCTCTTATGCGCACCTCCTCCCAATTTGAAGGAAACCCACCCGCTCCCGCCGAGGACAAAATCGGAGGAAGTGATGGTGCCCGTCTTTGCCTCACCGGTAAAGCCGTTTGCCTGATCAAATCCGTCGAGGTAGTAATCGCCGTCCTGATTGACGGTGGGCACGGGATCGTATCCGTTTGTATCGAAATAGGTCAGGTTTTCTCCGACTGCAAACCCCGCGTCGTCGCTCATCGTCCAGCCGGTGAGATCGCCCGTTTCAAACCCGCCGTTTTGGATATTGTTGGCGGATGTATCGACGACGCTGATCTTTGCGCTCACCGAGAAGAGTGCAGTGCCGTTCTGTGCGACGTCGAGCGTAAAGGACTTTTCTCCCACGGTGGAGACGGTCACTTCAAAACGGTTGTTGCGCACGTCCCCCGTTTCCAGTCCCTCGGACGTGCTGCTGAGCGTATAGGTCACGCCCTCCGCCGCGATGTTCCTCACATAATCGGAAAGTGTATAAGAGACCGTCCGCTCCGATTTGAGAAGGTCTTCGCCATACAGATCGACCACCACATCCTGCGCGTCCGCGATCTTTTCGGGGACAGTCGGCTCCTCCTGTGTGGGAGGCGTTTCTTCCTGCGTACAGCCCGCAAGAATCAGCCCAACCGCCGCCATGATTGAAAGGATCGCGATGCAAATAATTTTCTTCATCTTTCCACTCCTTGTTTTTTACTGCTTCGTTTTGAGTATGTGCTTCTTTGCCGCCGCCTTTCCTTGTTGCGTTCATATTGCGAACGTTCTCAAGTATCGCTGAGCAATACGCCGCCAAGTGCGGTGTCCGGCGGCGACCCCCTGTTCGCTGCGTCTCAGCTGCGCATCACGCTGATCGTATAATTAAACGTCGCCTCACCTCCCTGTACATAAAATCCTACAGCCGCACCGAGCGTACCGTCGACGCGCGTCGAGAGCGCCTTTTCTCCGTTGACATACGCGGTGCAGACCTGCCCTTCCACAAAAATCGTCAGTTCATAGGTATCCGCTTTCGGAATAGGAAACGTGACATCGGAGAAGAGGTTGGCCGAGGGATAATTTTCAAACGAGAAGGTCCCTGCGTCAGGGTCGATCACATAGCGGTACCCGTCCGCGGCGCTGTGTCCGACCGAATATCCCGCCCGGACGAACTCGCCCGAGACCGTGCAGCGCAGCATATACGTCTGCGGCAGCGAGCCGATCTCCTCCGTCCTGCCGCTTGTGCCGCGCACGCCGATGCTGTCGGATGCGATTTCTTCGCTGAAAACCGCCTCCTGCGACTGCGGCGCCCGCACGCCGAGCGTTCCGTCCTCTTTCTGATAAATTTCATGTACGGCAAGGCTTCCGCCCCACTCCCAGCCGCCGATATCCTCGTTGTTCGTCTTCGTCGGGACCCATCCGAAAATATAGCGTTTTTCGCCGTCGCCCGCCGTCTTTGCCGCATAAAATGCTCTGCCGTCGAACATATCCGCTGCGGGTTCGATCCAGTTTTCAAGATCGCGGCTCATGACATAGCGCGTGGAGATGCGGTCGGAAAACTCCGAAAAGACAAGGTACCACCAATCGCCCATCCTGAACAGATCGGGACACTCGTGCGTGTGATATTTCGCGGGAGCGTAGAGCGGATCGCGCAGATTCCATGTTTTGAGATCGTCGCTCGCAAGCATGGCCGTGACGCCTCTTGCGGACTCTGCACCCTCCGTCAGCCGTGCGGCAAGGAGCATCTTATAGTCCCCCTCCGCTTCGTCATAATAGACGTATGGGTCGCGCCAGTCGTCGCTCATATACTGCGACGGCGCGTAGAACGTATCTTCCGGGATCTTACGCCAGCGCACCATGTCCTCGCTGACCGCATGCATGATCGCCTCTTTGGGTTTTCCCGTTCCGAGATACGAAGCGTTGTTGCCCGTATAAAAGATATGGTACAAGCCCTCTTTATCCTTGATGATCCCGCCCGTAAACACGTTGTTATCCTGCTGTGAAGGAGAACCGCGGCGAATGACCGTTCCGAGGTTTTCATAGGATACAAAATCTTCGGTGACGAGCAGATCCCAGTCGACGCCCGCGCCGTACGTGGCAACATTGCGGTAATCATGCAGGTAATAGAGGTAATATTTCCCGTCCTCGTAATAGGGAATGACATCCGCAAGTGCGCCCGTCTCGGGACGGTAAAAGATCGCCTCCTCCGTCTCAGGTTCCGTCGGCGTATAGTATACGAGCTCCGGGGACGCCGAGCACGCCGTGCCGGCAAAGAGCAGCCCCGTCAAAAGCACGGCTGCCGCTTTTTTCAGATAAGAAACGCCTTTTCGCGCGCCTGATTTGCGCCGTAAATGTTGATCAGACATAAGCTGCCCCCTGATACCCTGCCATAAAAGTCGTATCGTCCTTCGGATCATCCGTCGGCCTGCCGTCGATCACGGGCGGCGTGTCGTACTGTGTTACGACTTCGTCCACCGTGATTGCGCCGAAATTGGTTGTGAGTGTATCTTCGATGACAAAATAGCAATATTCGCCGTTGTACTCTTCCGGGATCCGGTACGCATACCGCGTCATCGTCATGCTGCGGTATGGATCGGAGAAGAGATAGTTGTTGAATACCGCAATCTCTTCATCCTGTATGCCGTCCACATAGCGCATGAGCTTGAATCTCAGCCCCTCGGAATTTCCGCCGCCCAATTTGAAGGTGATCCACCCGTTCGCCACAAACGCCTGCGAATAGATATTCCCGCGGAAAGATTCGTTGGAGAACCCGTTGAGGAAATAGGTGCCCGTCTTGTTGAAAACGGGAATATTATTGGGATAGAACGCCTCGAAATAAGTCGTCTCACTGGAGACGCGGTAGGATGAAAACGCGTTCGGATCGGCAGAGAACCAGCCCGACGAGCCCTGTTCGAACCCACCGTTCCTGAGCAATTCCCCCGCGCCGTCCAGACCGAGATGCTGCGTAAGATCGCTGAAATACGGCACCATATAACCCGCGGGATAGATGTTCTTATCCTCGGCGATCGTGATAGAATCGGTGCGATCGGAGATCGCGGCGACACTGCCGGAAAAGACGTCGGGCGCGATCTCGTAATACGTCTGCACGCTGTCGAGGCTGAGCGCGCCGAACGAAGCGGTCTTCTCCTCGTCTACCAGCATGAAAAAGCATATTTCACCCATATATTTTGCTGGGATCTGATAGCCGTACGTCGTGAGCGCCATGCTGCGGTAGGGATCGGAAAAGAGATAGTTGTTAAACCGGGTGATCTCGGTATGATTGCCGTCCTCTTCGTACTTCATCAGCCTGAGCGAAAGCGTTTCAAGGTTATTGCCGCCCAGCTTGAAGGTAATAAACCCGCTGCCGCCGACAGTAAACGCGCGCGAATACAGCGTTCCCGTCCCGGCGAATCCTGACATATCGCCGCCGAGATATCCGCCCGTCAGGAATTTTCCGTCCGCCCCATAGACGGGCGGATTGTTCGTGTAAATGTCGGCAAAGAAAGGCGCGTCTTCGTAGATCGCATAGCCTTCCATATCGACGGTAAACCAGTTTTCCAGCGTTTCAAAATCGCCGTCCAGTTCCAAGGGCGCCTCTTCGGGGCGGAGATAATGGTCCAGATCGTACGGCTCACCTTGCATAAAACCGGCGCCGAATACGCTCATATCATCGGGGACGTCGTCCGTAAGGTGATATTCCGTCACCTCAAGATCACTGTTCCGGTCGGTATCGTCGAGGACAAACCTGCACCGCGTTCCGCTCAGTCCATCCGTCACATATATGTAACTGCTCTCCGTTTTTCTCCAGTTGTTGAATATGGCAAGCTCCTCGCCCTGTTCGGAGACAAGCCGCAGTTTGAGCCCTTCCGCATTGCCGCCCTTCAGCGTAAAGGCGAGGTTGTCTGTCAACGTAAACCAGGGAGAATATGCGCGCTGTGTACCGTTCCCGCCCTCGTAGCCGACCCAATCGGAACCGTTGTTTTTCTCAGAAGAGAATCCCGCCTCATACATAGCGGAAACATCAGGCGCCTCCTCGTAATAGGTGCGGAAACTATCGGCAGTAATGCCGCCGAAATCTGCCGATGCGCCGTCATGCAGCTGAAAATACAACGATCTGCCCATGTACGCATCGGGGATCCTGTAAAAATACTCCGTCAGTCCCAGGCTGCGGTACGGATCGCTGAACGCATAATTGTTAAAAACCGCGACCGTTTCTTCCCCGCACATCAGCGACAGCGAGACGTCCTCGGAACAGCCTCCGCCCAGTTTGAACGTAATATAGCCGCTGCCGCCCGCAAGAAATTCGGAAGAGCGGATATCGCCCGTCTTTCCTTCGCGATTCAGACCGTCCGCCATACCGAAGCTATCCAAAAAATACCAGCCGTCCTGTCCGACGGAAGGCGTGGGCGTATAGAGATTGTCAAAATAGGTTACTTCGTCGCAAACGTCAAATAAAAGATCGCCCTCCCAGCCTTCCAGCGTGCCGCTTTCAAATCCGCCGTTCACAAGGTTATAGTTTGCAGTGGAAGTGAAGCTGAGTGAGAGTCTGAGCGCTTCCTCTCCCTCCGCGCCGAGATAGACGTCAAACGTACCCTCCCTGAGCCCGGAAAGGCGGACACGATCTTCCATGACGGTAAACTCCAGACCATCGGCATAGGCGCCGCAGTTTTCCGCGTCTGGAAGGTAGTCCGCAAATTTTATATCGTAATAATCGCGGACACAGAGCGTTTCATAGTCATACAGGTCGACACTGATTTGTTTATCTGCCTGCGAACATCCCGTCGCAAGCACCGCGGCGCCTGCACAAGCCGCAAGTGAAAGTGCCCCGATCACTGCAACCGCTACGTTTTTTCTCATCCTGTTCCCTCTTTTGTTCCGTTCATTTTTTCGTTTTTTCCATGGGCAATCGTTTGCATTTGCCTATTTTTGATATGAGAACGTTCTCAATTCGCACACATTGTAGCATAGAAAACAAGAACTGTCAATAGTTCTGCCCAAAATTTCACAATGTATTTTTTTGTTCGCCCATTTTTTGATGAAAACGATCATTCTGCTTGTATGCAATCAAAAATGGCGCATACCGATTGTTCTCAAAAAATATGCACTCCTCTCTCTTTTTTGATTCTTTTTTGGGGGAAAAGAGAGAGAAGTGCAATGGAATGAACGCGTCGTAGATACCTACCTCACAGGAAACGGGAATACCACGCCCCGACAGCCTCGAATTAGCATAGCACGGCACAAACCAGAACTGCGTCTGGAAGGCGGGTCAGTACTTGCCCGCGGCCGCCCCATATTCGCGGCTGCCGTGCTCGGTTCCGTTACCTGAATGGTGAGCGGAGCGCTGTCCACCCCGTTCACGGTGCAGACAACGGTATGTTCGCCCACAGACTGCGAGGAGAACGCGAGCGTCGTTCCGCTGCCTTCTGCGACTTCCCCGTCCATTTTCCACTCGATGCTCTCAATCTTTGCCGTGGAGGGCAGAACAGATGCACGGATGGCAGCGGACTGCATCGTGCTGATGCTCGGCTTATTCGAGGTCAGCGTCACCCCCGGTACAACGTGCGATTGCCCGCGTCCGTCTCCTCTGCCCGCACAGCATGCGGCAGTGCGGCAGCTCCGACAACTGTGCTCGCCGCAAATAAGCCGAGCGCGATTGTCGCAAACATCATGCGCTTCATAATTTCCCCTCCGTCATAGTTTATGTAAACGTTTACATTTCCCTTAAAAAAATATGCCTTGCATAAAATGTAAACGTTTTCACGTGAGCATACTATCATATAAATGGCGGCTTGTCAATAGTTTATGAAAAAATTTTTCGACAATTTTTATATTTTTTCTTTTTTTTGTCGGTTTGTATCTTTACAAACTAAAGTATTTCAATTATAATATAACTAACTCAGCTGTTGATGGAGGAACTATGGTAACCATCAAAGACGTTGCCAAATATGCCGGCGTATCCAGCGCCACCGCTTCCCGCGCGATCCGCAATATCGGATACATGCGGCCGGAGACAAGGGAAAAAGTCCTTCAGGCTGTGGAGGCACTTGGCTATATTGCCGATCAGGCGGCGCAGCAGCTGAAAAACGGCATGAGCAATGTCGTCGGGATCATTGTTTCCGACGTCAATAACTACTTTTATAATCTTGCCATCTCCATGCTGACAAAGCGGTTAAGATCGGACGGAAAGACGGTCATGCTGGCATACAGCAATGAGGACAGCGAGGAGGAGCGCGAATGCTTCCGCACCCTGCTTGCGGCAAAAGTATGCGCGATCATTTTTACTCCGGTCACCGATCAAAATTATGATTTGGTGCGCCGCACGATGGAAAACGGCATCCGCGTCACGCAACTCTATCGTCGCGTATACGGAAATGTCAATGCCATTGTATTTGACGACGAGGACAGCGCGTATATTGCAGCGAAGCACTTGTTTGAAATCGGATGCAAGCGACCGCTGCTGATCGACGTCAGCTACTACAATCTGAAATCAGATCATGTCATCCCCAATCGTACAAATGGATTCCTCCGTGCCGTGCGCGAATTCGGCATTTCGGAATACCGCTATTTTGAGCATACGCTGCTTGAAACATACGATCCTGCCTTTGAACAGCTCTTTGCCGAATTCCAACCGGACGCCGTCCTTTCCGGCAACAATACATTTACACTCGAACTGCTCAATCTGATGCAAAAGTACGGACTTCACTATCCGCAGGACGTAAAAATTGTTACATTTGACGATATCAACTGGGTCTCTCACCTTGGATTAAGCGCAATCCGACAGCCCGTCGATCAGCTTGTCGAAAAGCTCTATCCTCTCATTTTCCGCACCGACGCCCCCACGCTCATCCGGATCAAATCCGACCTCATTCTGCGTATGTCGACTACGATCCAGCCGTCTTCCACGCATGCCTGATCGGCCGCAGCTTTCGCTGAACGTCTCTCTTCCAAAATCGACCCCATCTGCTGATACAGATGGGGTCGATTTTTCTTTCTATCAAAAAAATTTGGAGAGCGGGTTATCTGTTTTCTTCCCAGAAATTTACAGCAAGATCAAACCAGCCTTCAGCGACTGTTCCCGAGCCAAGCCCGAAGCCGTGCCCTAAGCCTTGATAGACGTGAAATTCCGTGGGAACCCCCATCGCGTCAAGCGCCTGAATACGCCGCTGCATGGTGCGCCAATTTGCAATCCCGTCCGAATCGCCCACGCAGACTAATGTGCGTGTACCATGTCATGGAAAGGTCGCCGAGCGTGGCGCCCGCGACCATTGCGGGATCCCCTATTTGTCCGATAAAGAACGTATCTGCAAGATTGTAGATGACCGTCACGATCTGACTGGTGATCGTCGGTATGATAAGCCGCGCCACGGCGCGGGGAACGGGTACCGTTTCAAATAGTTCCTTTTCGGTCAGCTCTGACATAGCTTCGCCTTCATTTTGCCTTATGTCCGCCGAACACCTCTGACATTCCGACGCGTGCAAGCGCCTCATCTAGCTCTAAAACTTCGCCCTCCGACAGAAAAACTTCCGCAGCCCCGGCATTTTCCTGCAGGCGGTACGCCTTTCGGGAGCCGGGAATGGGCACAATATACGGCTTTTTGCAGAGCATCTACGCAAGCAAGATCTGCGCGGGCGTCGCGTTCTTTTGTGTGGCGATCTTCCTAAGAAGCTCAAACAACGCTGCATTTTCTTCAAACGCCTGCGGCTGAAACTGCGGCATGTCCGCGCGGTAATCTGTGCCCTTTTCAAAGGTACTGTTTTTGTCGTACTGCTCCGTGAGAACCCCGTTGGCAAGCGGCGAAAACGCGACAAAGCCGATTTGCAGCTCCTCCAGCACGGGAAACAGCGCCTCATAATCCCGATACATCATCGAATAACGGTTCTGGATCGCCGTGACGGGGCAGACTGCGTGCGCGTGGGCGCGCCGTATGCGTGCGAAAAGCCCATATATCCCAGCCCTACGGCAGAAACGCGCAGATCTTTCCCTAAAATACGCTCGTACATATCAGACCTTCTTGCCCATTTCATACGCCTGCTTGTATGCGGGCGTGCCTTCAATTTTACCCTTTTCGTACACACCCGTGCCGTATATCACGCCGCATTCCTTTGCGCCCTCTACACAATCGGCATAGGCGCGGAAACAATCGAGCGTGGTGAGTGTTGCGCTCTTTTCGGTGTCTGCACAGGTCACTATGTAGTAAAATTCCTTATTATTTACTTCCAGCCAGCGCGCCACAGTACGGTCGATGACCGCTTTTAACTGCGCGTCGATGGAGTAGAAATAAACGGGACTTGCAAGGACAATGACGTCGGCATCGATCATCTTTTGCAGAACTTCCGCCATGTCATCTTTTATCACGCATTCCCCTTCATGCCCACGACAATAGTAACACGCATGGCATGGAGCGATTTTTTGATCGGCAACACGGATCTTTTCCACCTGATTGCCTGCTTCCGCTGCCCCTTTTGCAAATTGATCGCACAAAATATCCGAATTGCCGCCCTTCCTGGGGCTGCCCGATAAAATCAAAACCTTTTTCATGGCAAATTACTCCTTTCATTTATTCCTGATCGTTAAAATCGGGACGGATATTGAGGTATGTCTTTGCCGCATCTTCCAAGGACATGTTGTAGTAGCGGGTATTTTTATCCAGCGCCGCGATCTCTTTCATCTCGTCATCGGCGAGCGCAAAGTCGAAGATATCGAGGTTTGCCGCGATATGCGCGGGATTTTTGGAGCCGGGGATGACGACGTTGCCGCTCTGCACATGCCAGCGAAGTATGACCTGTGCATTCGTCTTGTTGTACTTTTGGGCAAGTCTGGTGAACACTGCTTCATTGACAAGCGACTTGTCGCCGTGTCCCAGGGGATACCACGCCATCAGCTTGATATCGTATTTGAAGAGATAGGCTTTGAGGCTCGTCTGCGGATAGTACGGGTGCGCTTCCACCTGCAAGATCTGCGGATTGACCCGGCAGGCATCAATGACCGATTGTACAAGCTCTTCGGGGAAATTGGAAAGACCGAGCGCCTTCACTTTTCCCGCCATATACGCCCGTTCCATCGCCTGGTATCCCGCCATAAAATTGCCCACGGGCTGATGCAGGATGAGAAGATCGATATAGTCGGTATCCAGCCGCTTGAGCGTATCCTCAATGGCTCTGTCCGCGTCCTCATACTCGGACGGCCACAGCTTTGTCACAAGGAAGACATCTTCACGCCTGACGCCGCTCCGCTTGATCCCTCTGCCGACGCCGCGCTCATTCATGTAGGCGTTTGCCGTGTCGATGAGTGTATAGCCGCATCTGAGCGCCGAATATGTCGCCTCCTCCGCATCCTTGGGAGAGAGCAAAAAAGTTCCAAGCCCGAGAGCGGGCATTTTCACTGCGTTATTTAAGTAGACGTATTCCATAAGTAACCTCCGGAAATTAAAATCCTAAATTTTGCAACCACTCGCTCACGTCGCTTTCAGACGCACCGGAACGGAAGCGCTGACCATCCCGCCAATCGCCGCTCCCTGCCATATCGGCAAGATTTTGCGTACTGCTGCCCAAGCCGGAACTGGACGACGTGCAGAAGGTATATACTGTTTTTCCCGTAAAATCATTCGCCGTTACAAAACCATTGACGGGCCACGCGGCATCATACCACCAGATGGGGTAGCCGATGAAAACGGTATTATAGTCCGCCCAATTTTCTACGGTTGTAGAGACAAGCTCAATATCGCGCAGTTCGGGATTCTCATACTCCTGCACAACGCGGCTGTTTTCATCCGTCCAGCGCAGATCTGCACTCGTGTAAGGATCGGCGGGGACAAGTTCAAAAATATTCCCGCCCGTAGCCTCGGCAATCACATTTGCGATCCGTTCCGTGTTGCCCGTCGCCGAGAAATACACAACGAGGATATCGGAATCGCGGTCAACCGGAACTTCGGGACGGTCGCCCGATTCTTCATCGCCGACGGTCTGTTCGTTGTCCGCAGAAGGCGTCGGATTGGCTGCGCAGGCGGCGAAGGCAAGCATCGTGCCGCACAATATAAGGCTGACAAAGGCAGCAAAAAACTTTTTCATCGTATGGCTCCTTTACCAATTTTTCTTTGCGGTATCGCTCGTCTTGCCGCGGCGTTCCTCGACCATACGCACAAACATTTCAACAGTTGCGGGATCGGTGTGGGAGAAGAAGGACGACTGCTCCTTGTCGAGGGCGGCGATCTCCTGCATGACCTCGTCTGAGAGCGTGAAGTCAAACACATTGAAGTTCTCCGCCATCCTCTCAATATGCGTGGACTTGGGAATGACCACAATGCCGCGCTGCAAGTGCCAGCGAAGCATGACCTGCGCCGTCGTCTTGCCATACTTTTTTCCTATCTCCTCAAGCACAGGATCGGTGAACAGTCCGCCTCTGCCCTCGCCGAAGGGCGCCCATGCCTCGTGTTGCACGCCGTATTTGGTCATCCATTCATGCGCGACCTTTTGCTGGTTGTGCGGGTGCGTCTCCACTTGGTTGACCATAGGCCTGATGCGTGCGAAAGAACAGAGATCTACCAATCTGTCAGGCAGGAAATTGGACACGCCGATCGCGCGCAGTTTCCCTTCCGCATACAACTCCTCAAGCGCCCGCCATGCGCCGTAGTAATCGGAGAACGGCTGGTGCAGCAGAACGAGGTCGATATAGTCGAGCTGCAATTTGCGCAGCGATTCCAGAACGGACTTTCTGCATTCCTCATAGCCGTAATGCTCGATCCACACTTTGGTGGTGATAAACAGCTCATTGCGGGGAATCCCCGACTTTTTGATGGCGTTGCCGACTTCCTCTTCGTTGAAGTAGGACTGCGCCGTATCGATATGGCGATAGCCGACGGAAAGCGCATCCGCGACGCACCGTTCGCATTCGTCCTTCGTCACCTGGTACACGCCGTAGCCGAGCTGGGGCATCTTGACCCCGTTTGCAAGCGTTACATATTCCATACAAGATTCCTCCTTTTTTGTTACACCCATAGTATAGCACGCCTTCTTTCAAAAGGGAATCACCAATAAGTTCACTGTATAAACTGAAAGTAAATACAAAGAAAGAAAAACCGTGCATTCATCTGAATACACGGCGATTGCATTGATTTCCTTATGATATTCCTTGAAATCAGTTTGCGGCAATCGAACTTAAAATATCAACAAACTTCTTGACGAGTTTTGTGGGGGTCGGCGAATAGAACACGCCGAAAGGAATGGTATCTTCCCAATCGGCGGGAATCAGCCTTAAAAGCGGGTGTACATCCTCCCAGCCCTCTACAGTGATAATGGGCGTGTTCTCCGTGACGGCGCGGTTGTAGGCGGAGATGTTAAACATTTCAAAATCATCCGTCTTTACGCCTTTTGCCTCCAATTTGTCGCGCAGATCATCGATATATTTATTCCAACCGCGGCGAATAAATAAAACCTTGCGGGTTTTCAGCTTGTCAAATGTAATAAATGTTTCAGCATTCAGCGCGTGCGCCACGGGTACGGCGAGAAGGATCTTTTTGTCGTACATATGCGCGGCAAGGCAGTGGCGTTCCTTCAGAAAATTATCGTCGTACAGCCCCGCAACGACGTCGATGTGCTGCCCCAAGTTGCGCAGAATCTCCACCGCGTTGACGGGATTGTTGTCAAAGGGGATAAGTTCGATCTTCAGACTCGGCATGCGGCTCCGGATCTGCGACCATATGTCGAGAATGAAGTTTGCGGGCGTCATGACCGACGTGCCGATACGAATGGACTTGCGCCTCTCCCCCTCGTCGATCTCCCGCACCTTCTGCACGGCACGGGCAAGATATTCGAGCAGATACCTTGCATCCTGCAAAAAACTTTCACCTGCTTTTGTAAGACGCAAACCGTGATTGGTGCGGCCGAACAGCGATACGGAAAGCTCCTTTTCCAGCGCGTTGATCTGCTTCATGACCGCGGTGGGCGTGATGTACAGATCATCCGCCGCCTTAGTAAAACTGCCAACTTCCGCAACTTTGATAAATGTTTCCAGCCGCCCGTCAAACATTGCACACCTCTGCATCGACTTTCAGTAAATATATTATAGCAGATAAAAGTGAGAATGTCCAATGTTTCTTTCAGAGCCTGTTTTCCATAACAATTTTGCAAACGTTGACGTCCGCAAGAAATTATGCCACCATATCCGACCCGAAAAGGCAATTTTCGGAGGGAGCGTTTTCATCGAACGATCCTCCCAAAAAATCGCGGGCAAACCAAATGCCGCCCCGGAGCCGGAGCGGCTTTTGTCAGAAAAGAATGTTAACCCTTGACTGCACCAACGGAGACGCCGTTGATGAGCACCTTCTGAAAGAAGAAGAACAGCACCGCGCACGGGATGAGCATGACGGTTGCCGCCGCCATCTGTACGTTTGCGGGGGGAATGCCGCCGGCGTTGTTGACGTAGCGATAATACAGCCCCAGAGAGAGGTTGTACATGGCGGGCTCGTTGATGTAGAGCAGGGGCGTCATGAAGTCGTTCCAGCAGCCGAGGAATGCCGTAAGCATGACATAGCCTACAATGGGCATACTCATAGGCATGACGATGACCGCATAGATGACGAACTTGTTGGCGCCGTCAATCTTTGCCGCCTCGCAGATGGTATCCGGGATCCCGCGCATGTACTGACGCATCAGGAAAATGTTGAGTGCGCCGCCGCCGAAGAATCCGGGAACGATGAGCGGAAGCCAGGAGTTTGTCCAGCCCATGCCGTAGTACATTTTATAGAGCGGGATCTGCATGCAGATCGCAGGGAGCATGAGCGTGGCGAGCACGACGGAGAAACACAGTTCCCTGCCCTTAAAGCGCAGCTTGGAAAAGCCATAGGCGCACAGGCTGGAGGAAAGCGTGATGCCCACCATGTTGACGACGCCGATGATGAGCGTATTCTTCAGCCACCAGAAATATTCTGCATCCAGCGCATCAATGTAGGGCTGGATGGTGAACTCTGTAGGGAACAGTTCTCCAAAGCGGATGTCAAGGTCGTTCATGAAGGACTTCAGGAGCATCTCCAGTACGGGGAACAGGAAAATGACAGCCAGAAGTACGAGCACGACGTATTTCACGACATCGCCTATGATCTTCCTTGCACGAATGGATTTTGTCATACGTCCTCCCCGTAGTAGACCCATTTGTTGAGTTTGAAGGTCAGGCCCGAGAGGATCGCAATGATGATGAAGAGAATCCAGCTCAGTGCGCACGCCATCGAAAGGTCTGTACTGTTATAGAAGTCATAAATCTGCACGACGATAAAGTCAAGCGCCTCCTTCCCGCTCGGCTCGATGTTCAGCGTGATGACGTTTGAGAACACCTGCAGCGAGTTGATGATGCCCATGACAAGGTTGTAGAAGATGATGGGCGTACACATGGGAATGGTGATCTTGAAAAGCTTGACGAGGGCGCTGGCGCCCTCCAGGTCTGCCACCTCATAGAGCGTGACGGGGATGGACTTAATCTGCGCGATCCAGAGGATCATGCTGCTGCCGATCGTAAAGAGCCCCATGACGATGAAGGTGAACATGGCGGTATCGCCGGAGTCGTAAAACGGGAAGGACGGGATGCCGCAGGCATTGAGAATGACGTTGAATGCGCTCATGTCCGTTCCGTTTGCCAGCATCGACCAAAGAATGCCGCTGACCACCGTGGGAATCATGACGGGGAGATAGTAGATGACGCGGAACGCCTTGATCCCCTTGATATCCTTGGTGAGCAGAAGCGCTAAGGCAAAGGAGAGAACGAGCGTGAGCGGAAGCGAAATGACCGTAAACAGGAAGGTGATCCCGAGCGAGCGGCCGATCTCCGGCCAAAACTCGTTGAAGATCATGGAATAGTTCTCAAATCCGACCCATTCCCCCACGCCCTGCACCGTCGTATAGGTGCGCGTAAAGCTGTAGACGAGCGACGAGACCATCGGGTACAGCGTGAACATCAGAATACCAATGACGACGGGCAGGATGAACAAAAAGGATGTCAGCCAATCGACGGCAATCCGCTTTCTTTTGCTTGGTGTAATTGCTTTCATTGCGACCTCCCACCCTTCCCCCGCAGGGAGCCCGCGGGAAGGGCGATGATGTTTTTCAGTTTGCGGCGTTGATACGCGCCATCATGACATTCTTGTACTCGTCCACTCTGGCATAGATCGCCGCATAATTGGTACGGTTGAGTTCGAGCGTCAGATCGGCCGGCCAAAACTCATCCTTGACGACGTACGTCATGATGGAGATGCAGTTGTCGCTCACCGTCTTCTGTGCTGTTGCAGGGAAGGAGTAGATATCGTTGACCGCGATCGCCGTCTGGCCCTCACGCTCCTCGACGAACGCCTCGTGGTTGAGGTCGGCGCTGCCGTACTCCATCCACGTTCCGCTGTCCTTCATGGACATGAGCGAGGGAACCCCCATGCCCGTTTCGCCGATGGCGTTCTGCCCCTCTTCACTCACGATATACTTGAGGAAGAGCCATGCGTAGTCGGCATTGGTCATCTTCTCGTTTGTGCCCTCTTTGGTCTCGGCATATTCGGAAACGCGCGTGGCAGCGAGCGAAGTGATCGCATAGCCCGTGCAGCCGACGCCGACGTAGTCGTACGGGAAGGGCAAAAAGTCCACTTCAAAGGTCGCGTTGTAGGAGTTTACCTCCCCCCAAGAAGGACGGGTGGTGAACCACATTGCCGCCTGCGAGTTGGGGAACGCCGCAGCGCCTGTAGAGGCGAGGGACTGCCTGACGTAGCCGGGCCTTGCGAGCGTTTCATGCATGGAGCGGTAGGCAAGCATCGTCTCTTCCGCATCGACGCTGAGCATATTCTCGTAATCGGGCGTTTCGCCGTCGCCCGCCTTGTCGAGGCTGATCGTGCTGCCGCCGAAGTGGCGCAGGATGGGCTCGTAAGCGGGATACCAGTTGTAGCGCGCATCCAGAGCAACCGTGCCGCGGATGAGACCTGCAAGCCGCTCCTCCTGCGGAATGTTGGAAGAATTGGCAGCGTTTTCCTCTACCTTCCGCGTGACCGCCTCACAGACCTCATAGAAGGTCTCGAGATCCCACGCCTCCTTGAGCGCTTCAAAGGAACCGTAACCCGCATACATCTCCCCATTCTCGCCGGGAACGTAGGAGAGCATGGTCTTGTTGACGAACGTGACGACCTTGTTATAGTCGCGCGGCATGAACCAGATGCCCTCGTCCTCGCTGTTATAGTGCGTCGTCTCGATGAGTTCCGGATAAATATCGTCGAAGGAGAAGGTGTCGTCCTCCTCGTCAAACGTGCGCAGGTCGAGGAAGTGTCCGTTTGAGGAATACGCCGCGTGCTGATCGCCGGGCGTGAAGACCACGTCGGGGAAGGAAGAGTTCTGGACGTAGTTGTTCATACCCGTAGCATAGTCGCCGGGGATGGCGTCCATCTGCACAATGACGTTGGGATACTTCACCTGGAAGCCGTTTTTGTACTTGCGGAAGATCTCTTGCTCCGTCGTGCTGCCCAGCACGCCGACCTCGATGACGACCTTGCCCGTCTCGTCCTCCGGCTCCTCCTCAAAGGGATTGGTGCAGGCAGTCAGCGTAAAACACATTCCAGCTGCCAGCAAAATACTCAATAACCTTTTCATAAAACCTCCGTTATGTTATCTGACTTGCACTTTGCAAGCCCGGAAAGGAACGGTCACCGTGACCGTATCGCCCTCTTGCACATAGTCCGTTGTGGCAACGCCGTCGACGTACACACGCTCCCCTGCCTCGAAAGGAAGGGTGACGGCGATCGAAAGCCCGGTCGGGAAGCCCTTGACGTAGGAGATCTGCACGAAGTCGCTGCCGACGGTCAGATCGTAGTTGACGTCGTGGAAACGCAGGTTCTCCATCTTCCACCAGTCGAGGGAAGCGGGCATGGAGGGGGCGACGGACAGAACATTGTAACTGTCGCTGCCGATGCCGAAGAACCCGTAAGGGATGGCAGCCAGCAGGAGCGCCGATTCCAGGAACTCTTCGTCCAGACCGATGCCGCCCGCCGTACCCGCGCCCTGCATGACGATGCCGAGCTGCGAATAGTACTCACGGTAGAAGTTGGTGGGAGACGTCCCGTCGATATTCGCCGCATCGGCGACCGCCTTGACCTTCTCATACCACGTCTGGATGCCCTTGAGCCGCTCAAACGCGTTGTCTGCGCCGTAAGTGGAGATGCGGCTCATCAGGTCGTAATAGCTCAGATACATGATGGCGCCGCCGTCCTGCACCTGGCCGCCGAAGGCGTTGTTGCCAGACCAGTTCCAGACATACTGATTGGCGTTCTTGACCGTTGTGGAGCGGGGCGCGAACTCAAAGTCGTAGATGCCCAGCGTCCCCTCCTCTGCGAAGGAGCCGTCCTCATTGAGGCGCGTGCCCTGATAACCGGAGGCATAATTGCCCTCCTGCGCTTCAGGCGTGGCGCCGGGTGCGCTTGCGGCGTCCTCTTCCACGATGCGCTCGCCACTCACCCAATCCATGATCTCCTTCGCCTGTTCCTGCGTGCAGATGCCGGCCGCGATCACTTCCAGATTGAACATGATGAAGCCGTAGTCGATGACCTCGCCGTTTGCGTCAAAGCCCTCGATAAACCTGCCCTTGTCCGCATCCCAGAAGCCTGTCTTGTTGACGGTATCCACGGGCGCCTGGATCGCCGCTTTGATGGTGCCGAGCAGCTCCTGAAGCGACTGCGGCGTCTGGGTATAGGTGGACATTGCCTCCTCGCCCGAGGAATAATCCCCCGTCGCAACGGAGGGCATCTCCGCCTCAATGCCGGCTGCCGCCGCCATCTCCTCGAGGTAGAGCATGGACTCGATCGCCTTATAGTAGTAAATGTTGGTGTACAGACCGGCGGGATCGCAGGAGATGATGTCCCAGTACCCATTGCCGATGCTGTTGGCGTATGAAAATTCCGTATTCTTGCCGCCCTCATGCCCGACAAAGAAATCGCGCATGGAGATGAGCCCGCTCTCGCCGCCGCACACGCCGATGAGGAACTGCGCCGCGCTTCTGAAGCGGGTGAGATTTTCGGCGAGATATTCGTTGTCGCCTGTGTGCTCATAGTACATCCTGGCGGCACGCAGCAGCAGCGCGTTGTTGTTGGTCTGACGGGTATCGTACTGCCCGCGCACATAATTCATGCTGACACCGCCGTTCACGCGCACACCGTCCTTGGAGCGGACGGTAATGCGCAGCTGCGTGATGGCATCAGACGATTCATTGGACGTCCCCCAGTTGGGATTTAGATACATGGGCAAATAGAACTTTTTGCTGAACGTCGCGCTGATATTGCTGACGTATGTGGCATAGTTCTTATATGTGACCTGGTACCATTCGTCGCTCTTTGCGTTCTTCCACTCGATGATGATGTCATCAAAGCCGCTCGTCGCGCCGATATTGTCATAGTCGTTGAGGCGGATATCGATCTCCAGGAAGGGCGCGTGCTTGGGGATGATGTCGTAGCCCGAAGCGGGAGAAGTGAACTCCACCGTCTCGATGCGCGAACTCTCCACCGACATCAGCCCGGACTCGACGTTGGGCGTGGTGAGGTTGCCGTTCAGGCGCACTTCCCAGCCCTCTGCCGCGTCGTTGACGTCCCACTCCCAGCCCTGACTGTTGCCGTAGCTTAAAGAGTAGTCGGGGAAAGGCCAGCCCTGCCCGAAATAAGTTGCTGCCGAGAAGTAGTTGGGCTGCAGCTCCTCTTTGTTCGACCAGACGTAGCCGTACTTATCCACGGGGATATTGCTCGTCCAGTCCTCGATCATCGCATAGCGGTCATCGGGAACGGAGGTCTCCGAGTCGAAATACATCAGGCTCATCGCCTCCCATTCCTTGTTGAACATGACCGAAGAGCCCAGGGAGAGGCTGCCGATGCGCAGATCATCATAGCGCAGGTGGCGGTGCAGATAGTCGTTGAGGAAGTCGTCCAGCCCCTCGTCGGAGGAGGAGAGCTTGAGCATCGTGGATGTCCCCTGCTCGCGCTCATACACATAGTCGTCGCTGTTATAGGACGATCCGCCCCCGCCCGACAGGGTGCAGCCGGCTGCCATCAGCAGCATGCCGGCCGCACAGCAGACGGAAAAAATCTTTTTTGCTGTGTTCTTCATATCGATTGCGAAAACCTCCGTAGCAGTGAATTATTTGTTTGTGTTCGTGTTCTTTTTCTTGATGATGAGCAGCACTGTCACCACCGTGACGGCAAGGACTGCCGTGACCAAACTGATCCCTGCGCCGATGCTGCTGCCACAGCCACTGCCGCTCTCTTCTGTCTCCTCAGGGGTCTCCTGTGCCGCTGTCACGTTGACCATAAAGGTGAAGGATGCGGTGTTGCCGCTGCCGTCATTCGTCTGCGCGACGAGCGTGACGGTATTTGCGCCCACCTGAAGAGTGCCGCCCTCGAGCGTCCACTCGGGATTGACACCGCCCTTGAACGCGACCGTAAAGAGGTTCTTGTCCAGTTCGGTGACGCCCGTAAGCTCCAGCGTGCCGCCCTCTTCGATCATGACGCCGTTGTAGGCGACCGCCTCGAATTCGATCTCGGAGATGACCTCCTCCTCAATGACCTCCACAAAACGGCCCTCTTCCGCATTATAGGTAAAGGTATAGTCGCGGTCGAGCTTGCAGAGTGTTGGAACGGTGAAGCCCTCCAGGAAGGTGATCGTCCATTCGGGGTTGGAATCGCCGAGATTGATGGCATGGGGCGTAGGCTGCCCGAACGTACCGTCGTTGGTATTGACAGAGGTCGCGCGGAACACGATCTGGATTTCGTTCTGGTTGTAGTGCACCATGACCACGTTGACGGGACGGAACGCGGGATCCGCTTCCGAGTTCATCAGCTCTTCAATGGTCATGCCGTTGAACATGATCTTGGTCAAGCAGTCGCGGATGAAGCCGTAGCTTGCAAGGCGTTCAATGGTCGCGGATGTGTAACCGAGGTCAACGCCGGAGAGCCACTCCGCACCCGCGTTGATATGGTTGTACTGCGCATCCGTAATAGGCTTGTCGAAGTACACCTTGAAGGCAATGTTGCCGTCCGCGTCGACAGAGACGGGATTATCCACTCTGGAGACTGTCAGGCTGTCATAGTCCACCTGCGAGAGGTCAACATCCCTGCACCAGAAATTATACTCATACTTGTAGGCAACGCCCTGCGTGATGACGCCGTTATCGCGGGGAACGGTGAAGCCGTCCGCCACCGCAAAGCGCACTGTCTCCAGCACATTGCCCTCGGCATCCAGCACACCGCCCTGCTCTGCGGTGAGCTTGGCGCTCACATAGATGGTGATATAGTTGTTGTTGGAGAATACGACCTGCACCGCGTTGGGGATGACGTTGCCGTCCGCATCGGTGGAGGCGAGCAGTTCCTCGATGCTCTTGCCGTTGACAGTGATGTAGTCCCTGATCCAATCCTCGTTGGTGATGTCCGCAAACAGGTTGTAGGCATCCCCTCTGATATTCTTGGAGAAGTGCAGCTGGAAGCCGTACGCATCGCGGTCGGTATCATAGGCGAACTGCTGTACGCCCGCAAATGCAAGGTCGATATCCTCGTCCGCTTCGTAGTTGTCCGTCACCGTGACGGTCAGAGTGACC
This sequence comes from Candidatus Gallimonas intestinigallinarum, assembly GCA_019116405.1. Next base: position 19,966 of record DXBS01000059.1, read on the forward strand.
TTCCCGTCCGTAGAAGTGCAGTCAAAGATATAGTAGTGCGCAAGTTCTGCGACCTTCTGTGCATTGGGCGAGGAGGGAATATCGTTGTACAGAGGCATCCCCTTCATGAGGATAAAGCGGTCGCCCACGTTCCACGAACCCTGCGGCAGCTGCACCTGCAGCGTGTTGGCGGTATTAAACTGAAGGATCTGCCCGGACGTTGCCATCTGCGACATGAGCTGCCCGTTGATCATGACATACTCTTTGACCTCCGCAGAATCCTGGATGGGGAAGCTTGCAATCGAAGTGAGTGTATCTAGCGACGCCGGAATATTGACAAAGGCGTTGCCGGTGCCTGCCTCGATGCCGCCCTCAAGCTCCTGTCCGTCCGTCACGCCCAGTTCAAACTGCTCCAGAACGACGGTGGGCAACCAGGAAGGATTGACCCACTCGAAGGACTGCTCCTCCGTGGTGATATAGCCGGAGGGAAACTCGATGCCGGGAAGGATGGTGACCACAGCGCCGTTGCCGAGGGCGTTGTCCCCCGCTTCTACGACGCCTGCCCTTGCATCCACCCAGATGGTGATGTAGTTTGTGCCTTCAAAGTTTGCCTCCACTGTGGCATAGATGGGCGCATCCGCCGTGCCGATATTGATCTGCGCGATCTCGGCAAGCGTTCTGCCGTTCACCTGCACAAGGGTATTGAACCACGCCTCGCCGGCAATATCGGTATTCGCCTCCATGTCGCCGCGCACATCCTCGCTGAAGTGGATCTGCATCCCGTAAAGATTTCTGGCTGCATCATAGTGACCGAGTTGCATTCCCGTAACGCTGACGGGACGCGCCTGCCCCGCCTCCGTTCTGATCATGGTGAATGTACCGCCGCTGTAGGTCAGCGTATAGTTGGCATCCAATGCATATGTATAGCCGGCGCTGTCCTTGAACGTAAAGCCATAGGGAAGTACGATGACATCCCCTTCGTTCCACTCCCAATTTCCTTCGTTCTTCAAAATCTGGACGGTGTTGGGAATGGCGACGTTGAAGTAACCGAGATCGGTCAGCGGCTCGCCGTTGATCGTGATCATCGAGACGTTGTGCTCCGCAACGGCACCTTCGCTCAGGTTGTACGTCGTGTTCATGTTGACGAAGTTGCCGTCCGCCCCGACGCCGGTCAGTCCGATCTGCGCCGCAAAGGTGCAGGAGCCGTCCTCATTGACGGCACTGACATAGAAGCCGAAGTCGCGGTTGACTTCATAGACCGCTGCCCCTGCGGAATCGTACACTGTGAATCCTTCCAGGAAGGTGACGGTGTCGCCGACTTCCCAGGTGAAGGAATTGCCCGCCGTGGGCAGCAGACCGATCGACTGAATGATCGTGCCGTTCAGGTTCATCGTCACCACGCTGAGCGTTGCCGTCGTCATGCCGCTGAGCGGCTCGCCGTTGACAAGCACGTTGTCCAACGCCTGTGGCGCGGTGATATTGTAGACGGACATGCCCGTCGCCTCGTCGAGTGCGGGATAATTTGCGATCTGCTTGGTCAGCATAAAGCCCGCCTGCGTGGAACTTCCCGTCCCGGTGGGGATAAACTCTACGCTTTCGAGCACATCGGGATCCTCATTGGGTGCCATGGCGTAGATTACTCTGGGGTTTAACGTATGGTATGCAACATATGCTTTTCCATCTGTAAAATCCGCTTGCGTGACAGAAAGCGACGCATTATTTTCTCCCACAACTTTTGTTCCGTTGATTTCCATATAGGAAACATCGCCGTCAACGCCTGTTCCAATATGATATTTGACGGTTATATATTGAGATATGTCGGTAGGCGTTCCAACGGTTGTGCCGATTTGTCCGACACTGGTGCTCGCATATCCACTTCCCAAAATCATTGCACCGCTTCTCATAATTGCGCCGATTTTTACTGCATCGCTCGACCCGGCGATATAGTTGATCGTCCCATTCATCACGGCAGTCGTATCATCTACAAGATAAACACCAAGCCAATTATCGCCTGCATTGATGATATCCGAGCGGAACGTGATATAGTTGTCCTTTGTCACGTCGAGCGCCGTTGCATTGTACGTCATTGCGCCGTTCGCCGTCGTAGTGATGACGGATGCACCCTCTTCGTTGAGGGTGATCGCATCCATGCTGTCATTCTGCACCCACCCATTCTCGTCGGCAGCGCCCTTATCAAGCGCGTTTGCCGGCATCGCCGTAAAGCCGATCGCCGTCCCCAATGAGGCAGCCATGAGCACGGTCAGTACGAGCATACAGGTCTTTTTCATTGTTTCCTCCCTTGTTTTCGTTCTGCGGCTGTGCCGCGAACGTTCTTTCCGTTAATTGTTTTTCTTCCTGCCATTCGGCAGGAAGAAGGGGGGATCCCCCCTTGCAAAATTGATTTTTTACGGCGTCGTTTATACGCTGCTGCGCTCCACAAGCCGTGTGGAAATGCGGCGCACATCGTTTTCACTCGCCCCCTCGTCGAGGATGAGGTCGACATAGGCATACGCCTCCGCCTTTTTGTCCACCGCGATGGTGGTGAGCGCCGGCTGGAAAAAAGCGGTAAAATCGAGATCGTCGCAGCCGATGACGGAGACGTCCTGCGGCACCCTGCGTCCGCAGTCAAAGAGCGCTTTGAGCGCCCCGAGCGCCATCATATCCGTCATGCACAAAAGCGAATCGAATGTTTTTCCCGAGCGGATAAGTGCCGTACACAGCTCGTAGCCGACGTTGTACGCCTTGACGATGGGATAATTCCCGCACAGAACCAGGTCCGGATCGTATACAAGGCCGTACTTCTGCGCGTTTTCCCGAAAGCAGCTCACGCGCAGATCACCCGGCGCCAGCCACGATTCGATGCCCGCGAGAAAGGCGGGGCGCGTTCTGCCCGCACGCTGCAGGCAGGCGAGCGCCTGAAGCATCCCCTCTGCGTAGTCCACCACCACCTTCGGCCCCGTTGCGGTGCAGTTGATGAGGCGGATGCCCTCTTCAAGGAAGATATCGTACCACGAGAAATCGCAGGTGAACATGGCGAGGTTGACGACCCCGCACACGCGGTTGGAGAGAAGATCGTCCAGCACCTGCCTGACGTCGCGGTCTTTGACCGCAAACAACGAAACAATGCAGCCCTTCTCCTTCGCGCGCTCCACCATTGCTTCCGCAAGGTGCATGTAGTATGGATTGAGCAAGTCCTCCACCAATACGGCAATGACGTTGCTCTTGCGCTTTCTGAGATTGGCGGCAAGATTGTTACGGCGGTAGTTGAGCGCCCGGACGGCCTCTTCCACCTTGGTGCGCGCCTCCGTGGAGACGTACCCCTTGCCGCTGAGCACCCGCCCGACAGTCGCCGTCGAGACGCCTGCCCGTTTCGCCACATCCTGTTTCGTTACCATGTGTCCCCCCGATGTGTCCTCGTGGACACATACCCGAAAAAGAAAAGAGCAATCAAAAGCTCATGCCATATATGTAAATAACTAACAAAAATTTCTTCTTCGTCACATGTATAGTATCACAATCAGATACGGTTGTCAATGCTTCGCGAAAAAAAATTTATGAAAATTTTTGCGCCGCCCGGAAGAGAGGCAGGAGGAAAATAGAAGAAAAGGGGGTAATCTTGGGTGTCTCTCCTCCGAACAGCACAACGTAAGGATGATCGGATTCAGCCGCGGATGCACTCCACCGCGCTCAGCCCGAAGGGAACGAGCTTGCGCTCGCGCACATAGTGTGCATTCCCGCCCGCAGGCGTCCAGTCGCCGCGCAGCGTGAAGAAGTAGGGCGAGACGCCCCCCTCCTCCTCATACGCGCAGTGGAAGGGACCGAAGCGGTTGCGCATGGTGGAGAGACACTCGATCTCGCAGTCGTGTTCCCCTGCGGGGAGGTCGAACTCCGCCTCCTCGCCGAGGATTGCGCTCCGCTCGCAGCCGCATACGCGGAACACGCACATTGCCCAGTCCCCCACGGGACGCAGGCGCACGCGCCCGCCGCCCTTCACGCGCACCCGATAGCGCACGCCGCCGCAGAAGTTTTCATACCCCATGCGGGTGAGGTCGCCCGCGCCCTTTTTACCGGGCGCCGCGATCACAAAGCCGTAGCTGTCAAATGCGCCCGTCAGATAGATCGGCTCCAGACATGTGTGATAGCTCGTGCAATTAACCAGGCTCTCGGACACGTCGCCCGCAAGCGCCTCGCGCAAGAACTGCACGTTCTCCAGCCGCGCCATATAGGTAAAGGTGTTGCGCCCGCGCCGCACCGCGACGGGGGCGACGAGGAAATTGCGCTCGAGCGGATCGCGCGTGAAGGCGGGCTCTTCGCCATTGAAGCGCATGTCCTCCACGGGCTGGAGCTCCGCCGTGAGGCGGGCGCACAGGGCGGCGTCGCTCTCAAAGGAGAACTCCACCGTGAACTTTCCCGTATAGCTGCGCCGCACAAGGCGCTCAAAAATACCGTAGACATACCCCTCGAGGCGCTCTCCGTTCTCCAGCGTGACTGCCGCCTCCTCGATCGTCAGACAGTTGTCGTCCGAGGAGAGATATTCGGGAATGAGCGTCTCGCGCGAGCGCTCGCAGAAGGGTGTCTGCGTACCTCCCCCCTCCTCCAAAAGGAGGGAGGAATGTGCTGGCAACGTATAAGAAGGCTGCGACACATAAGCCGCATTGCGCACCAGGTCGACCTCCCCGAATCTGCCGTTGACGGCGAGCGTACGGGATTCGTCCGAATCGTTGACGGCAAAGATGAAGCGCTTGCCGCCCGCAAGCGTGCGCACCGTGTAGGGCGTATCCGCCTGCAAAATGCACGCGGGACGGGGAAGAGCGCAGTCGCGCACGAGGTCGGAAAGATCCGCTTTCTCCCCCTCCGCGTAAGAAGGGGGCGTCCCCATCGTCTTGAGCGCGCCGCCCTGCGCGAGGTATTCGCGCAGCAGGCGCACGGTGCTCTCTTTGAGTTCCCGGCAGTTCGCCAGCACGACAGCGGTGTAGGCACGCGCCCCCACCTTGAGCGTCGCGTTTTCGACGCTCCCGAGACAGGAAAGGACCTTCTCGTCGACGAGATGGTATGCAATGCCCGCCCGGCGCAGATCCTCAATGACGGCGGAGTATCCGCCGTCCACCTCGGTCATGGTCTGCTGTTCGTCGAGACGGACGTAATCGAGATAGACGCTCTCCATCGGCGTAATGACGGCAACGCATGCCTCCTCTTGCGAGGCACCGAGCAGATAGCCGAGCCTGGCAAAATAGCCGTTGAACGCGGGATAGCCCGCGATCCAGGGCAGCGTTCTGCCGAAGGAGATCGGATGGTCGGTCTTTCCCTGCCCTGCGAGCGAATAGTTATACAGATGCTGGCACATGCAATTAACGCCGTAAACGTACTGCCGTTCGGCGATCGCGCGCAGCGCGCGCGGCGTGATGCCATAGCCCGTACAGCCGAACGTCTCCGTCAGAATGTGCGCCCTGCCCGTCTGCGCCGCTACGGAGGCGACGTTCTTTGCCGAAAGGAAGGGATCGGAGCGGCGCGCCAGGTTGTCGATCGCCGGCACGCCCTCGTAGAGGTAGGTCACGGCGCAGTCCGCACTGCCCCACATCTGGGCGCAAAAGGCGTTCTCCTCGATGCTGTGCCCCGTGAGCTGACAGCCGTGCGCCATGCACCAGTCGTTGAGCTTGCGATAGAAGTTTTCGCAGTAGAGCGCACTGAGCAGATTATAGTATTTTACACGGAAGGGATAGCCGCGCGCGTCCTTGAGAAAGAGCCACAGCAGCCCCTCCTTCAGATCCTCGCCGAAGCGAGCGCGATATTCCTCCGGAGCAATGCGGGTGAAAGGCGTCGCATAGCGGTAAAACTGCGGCTCATCCGTAAAGAAGCCAACCAGTTCCCTGCCGAAGCTCTCCCGAAAGCGCGCATAGTATTGTTCGTGCGTAAGGGCGAGGAACTGTTCCGTGACGCGCGGGTCGAGGACGTCCGCATAGGCGTCCGACGTACGCACATAGAGCGTATGGTATTGCGCGGCGCGCTCACCCGGGCACAGAAGGCGCGGAACGCCCTCCTCCAGCGCATATACGGCATATGCCGCGGGATCATAGTCCTCCCGCACGGCGTATTCAAGATAGCAGGCGCGGTTTTTTTCCTCCCGCAGCAGCCTGCCGCCCGCAAACCCGCTCGGCCAGCCGTATTCATCGTACATCCACACGCGCAGACCCTGCCGGCGCGCCTCATCCAGACACACGCCCACGAGGCGGAACCACTCCTCGGACAGATATTCCGTCTCCAGTCCCGCACGCGCATGGTAGACGAACCCGCCCAGCCCGAACGCCTTCATTTCACCGATCTGGCGGCGGAGTTCGTCCTCTTCCAGCGCAGAATTGATGCTCCAGAACACGACGGGACGGTACTCGTCCACGGGTGCAGAGGAAAGGATGTGCAAAAGACTGCTTATACGCTGTTCCATGGCGCGTCTCCCCCGTCCTTTCAGCTGACGACCTGCACGCCCTCGGGCGCGGTGACCATGGTATGTACTTTGCCGTCCTCCCCGGCGCGGCAGGAAACGTGCAGGATGCCCTGCGGCGTGGGAATATCTGCCTTCGCAAAGGTCAGCCCGCCCAGATGCGGCGCGATTTTTACCTTCCGATACCCCGCCTCCAGCGGCGTGACGCCGAGAATGCGACCGATCAGGAAGGGAATGACGCCGGCAGACCAGCCGTGACAGAGGCTGTGGCGATAACCGACGTAACAGAATCTGCCGTAGTCGCCGTGGACGTCTATCTGTCCCGGCTGCGGGATGCGGTCGACGGGACACACGTCCCCCTTGAGCCAGTCGAGGTCAAAATCCTCCCAGAAGGTGGTGGCGCCCAAGCGGAGCATCCCACCATAGTACTGCTTCAGCGAGGCGAGTGCTGTCTCTTCGCCCGCAAGATCGCTCTGCGCCGAGAGAAGGAAATAACTCATGAATGTTGAAAAGCCTGCCGCGCCGCCCTCAATCAGGAGCGCCTTCTCCGCCTCGGAGAGGGGTGTTCCGGAGAGATGCTTGAGCGCGACGATCTGCTTCTTTTCCGCAACGGGAGCGTCCTTTCGGGACAGCTTTTCCAGAATGCGTGCGGAGAGGCTCCCGTCCGTGCCGTAGAGCGCTTCGAGCGCGCGGGCACTCTTGGCGCACAGCTTGGCAAGACAGCGCACGCCCTCCGCCTCGTCCGCGTGACCGTGCGTCGGCCAGTCGACGAAGTTCCCGCCGAAATCAAAATCGCCGTCCTGCGCGATGCAGCCGTCAATCTGACGGAGCAGGTCGTAAAAATAATCCCTCTGCGCCGTCACCCAGGCAAGATTTCCCGTGCGGCGATAGTACTCCTCCACGATCATGATCCACCACATGCTGTACATGGGATAGTTGTTCATCCAACCGGGGAGAGGCGTTTCCGCCCTGACGAAGTCGAGGCTGTCCGGCACGCAGCCGTCGTCATTGCAGACGGAGAGCAGCGCGCACACCTCGGGATAGAGGTCGCCCACCCACACGAGGCGGTCACGTTTGATGCCGTCCCAGATATAGCGCTGCGCACACAGCTGCACGGTATAGGCGGCCGTATCATAGATGCGGTTGATCGTCTCGTCCGAGCAGGCAAACGAACCGACCTGCGGGCGAGGCGAATGGATATAGACGGCATTGACCGCCTTCAGGCGCACCTCCGCCCCCTCGTCGAGCAGTTCAACATTGGCGAAGCGGAAGCCGCTTGCAAGATATTCGGAATCGGAGAGCATGGGAAGGGACAGAGTGACGTCGCGCAGGGCATGATCGTTGGTGCTGCCCTTTTCGCCGATCTCGGAAAGGCACTCCCCCACCGACTCGCCGAGCCGGATGCGGATGCGCGCGCCGTTGGTGCCGTAGCCCGTGACGATGCGCAGACTCCCCTGCAGTTCCCTGCTGAAGTCGAGCAGAATGCCGCTCCTGCCCTGCATATGGATAAATTCTCTCTCGTTGAGCCCGATCTGTTCCGCCCGGTGTGCCGTAAGATAGTCGGCATTCTCGACCTTGCCCGCGATGCGGACAACGGCTTGGGGTATGATAAGCTCCCGCACCATAGGTGCGGCATGTGCAGATGTATGCATGATCCCTCCCGCCCGGACGACGCTTTCGGTATGTTACGCGGACCACCACGCCCGGCATCTGCGTGCCAGCCCTCCTTTTTTGTAAAAATTTCACAAAAAATATGGATGTGTCCTCGTAGACATATTTATATTATCACACAAATTTTCCTTTGTCAATGGGAAATCGAAAAAAAATTGTAAATTTTTTGCGCCGACCTTTGGCGGAGATAACTCTGCGCCGCATCCCCGTCCGCAACTCCTATATAACTCCCGACCTCCGCAACTTTGATAAAGACGGAACTTCAACTCTTTTTTGTTGCCTTTTTTGTCGGCAGTTTGCCCGCACCCCTTATTCACCTGCTTTTACCCTCCCGACGATAAAGCCGCTTCCCGAAAGAAGCGGCTTTTCAAATTATAACGCTATCAATGCAACCGATCTGCAAATCGCCCCGCGCGCCGTTATCCCTTGATTTCCCGCAGAATGGCGGGGTCACGCAGGGTATTGTCCCGCGAAAGTACCACGGCCTTGGACACGATGTCCGCCGTCATGGGATCCTCGTCGATGAAATCGAGCAGGAGTGGCTTGTCGGTACTGTACACGGTGTCCAGAAGCAGATTTCCCTTACCCTCCTTGAACACGAGCCCCGTGCGGATATTGATGAGATAGGTGCCGTAAGTCCCCTTGACGGAGATATTGTCCTTCAAAAAGGAGATGTTGGTCAGACCGAGCACGGAGACGACAGACCGCAGGATCTCGCGCCGTATTTCCACAGTGGACATTGCGAGATCGTAGTCGTAGACGGCATTGGCGCTGATGGTGATCATCAAATCCACGTCGCGCAGCGTTTCGGAAAAAGTGACATCCTCCACGTCCCGCAGGGGAATGACTTCTTCGCTCTTGCGGTCGAGGAAGAATATGCCGTGTAGTTCGCGGTTGACGTTTTCGAGGTCGTACAAATAGAAATCATCGAACTTGCGGAACAGGGCGGCGACGATGCCGGAAGCGTGATAGACTTTGCGCAAGCCAATGTCGTCGGAGACGCCCCAACCCCTGCCTTTGAGCGCGGCGATGCATTTTTTCAGGTCGACGTTGAAGCCGCGGAAGCGCAGGACTTCTTCCTGGGAAAGTTCCTGTTCGCTCTTGCAGTAAATTTCGCGCATGACCTGTTTGAAGGGCTGGCAGACGTTGCCGCGGACGATATAATCCATCGCCGCTTGAAGCAGTCCCGCCTTTTTCAGTTCGACGGGATGGGCGACGTATACGGCTTCGCTTTCGATTGCCCCGCCGTCCGCATCGCGCAGGGCGCCGTCCGCGAACACGGCAAGTTTGCCGTCCGCCAGAAAGACGAGGCGGGATAGCGTGTGCGCGATCGTCCGCTCGCGGCTCATCTTTTCAAGTTGCCGCGACGTAAACACCGTTTTATCGCACATCGCGCTCTCGAAACTTGCGGCGATGCGCCTGAATTTCTGATTGAGTTGCCTGACCTCGTCCTTCAGCCATGCCACCGTCTGATCTTTGGCGTATTTGGCGGGGACAGCGGCGAGGAGTTTCCCTTTTTTTTCGACCTGCAGAGTCACCTTGTATTCGTTCTCCCGCAGCGTCGGCGTGATTTCCAAATCGTCCACGGTATACGTCCGATAGATGTCGTGCGGGTAATCGGCCTCCAACTCGAAGACGAAGATGCTCGTGTCGGCATAGCCCGCCGCGCGGGCGAGATTGTCGAGCGCGACGTCCACCGTCCGCCGCTCGCTGAGTTGCCGCTGTGCGCCGTACTTTTTGCTCCCCTTCAGAAAATCCTGCAAAAACAGGTACCGCTCGTGCAGATCCTCTTTGCCCTGCAGCGGAATGAGGCTGTATACAAGGCAGAAATCCTTGTTGCGCGAAGCGTTGATCCGTTCGACGCACTCCTCCTTGGAGATCTTGCCGTTCATGGCGTCAAAAAAGCGCTGTGCGCGCTTGTGCAGACCGCCCACGGTAACGTACTTCGCGTTGTCGTAGATCATCTTGATCCGTTCGGCGGGCACCTCTTCGACCATCTCCTTATGCCAGCGGTAATCGAATGCGCCGTCGTTGAAGTCGCGGTAATCGATGTCCGAATATTCCCGTATCGCCTCCTTGCGGCTCTCGTAAAATCGGTCCTCGCCGTACGGCTCGCTCTCGTTGAGGTGCGCGATGAAGAAGTAGGCGGCAAAGCGGAAGCGGGGAAAATCGAGCGCGCGCCCCGCATAGTCGATGAACGAGGGGTTGAACAGGGAGGCGCGTATCAGCTCTTCGTCTTTTATACCATACTCTTTGAGGAGGGCGGCAAACTTTTCATAGGTATCGTCCTCCGCCGGCACGGTTTGCTTCATGATCATCGATATGCTCTCGTTTTTCTCGCTGCCGAAGGGCGATCGCACGAGCGTCAGCCCGCGGATGGCGGCGATAGAGCGGACGAAGTACTCCGCCCCGCGGAAGCAGTTCATGCCGCGGACGACGCGGTTGTGCGGCGTGGCAAGGCTGCCCCGCGCCAGTTCGGCATCGAGGCTGTCGCGCACCAGGGCGGACATGCACGCCTGAAAATGCGGATAGGACGGATCGGGGCGGTACAGACAGAGGGGCGAATCCCGTTTGGAGAGGTTGTACACTGACGTTTTGCCGGTCAGCACGATGTAGCGGAGCAGCTCGTCGGAGATCTCTCCCCTTTCATACAACTTTGCCGCCGCTTCGAGGTCGATATCGCCGTCGCTGCGAAGCAAGGCGCAGACTGCGCGGGCGCACGCACGCATTGTCTCCGCTTCGTCGAAACGGACTGCGGCGTCGATGATATGCGCGAGCGGGAGGGTCACACCGAACAAAGTCTTACTCTCTTCTTTTTCTCTTTGCCAGAATACATCGCGCGAGAACAATTCCGTGAGGCGGCAAAGCATGGATTCGCCCAAAAGGTCAAAGAGAACGGCATAGGTGAGTTGCTGCACGATGCGCAGAAGATACCCCTGCCCGTCCGATGCCGTCAACAGAACGGACGGACGCTCGTCATCGTCCTCTTTAAAAAAGGAAAAGAGCGCCTTTTGGTCTTTTGCGGAGAGTTTCTTGCCGTAGGCAGCCGCATAATACTTTTGCTCCTGCGGGCGATAAAAATGGGAGAGCAGCAGCAGGCTGACGGCTTCCGCCTCCGTGAGGGAGGACTGCCACAGCGCTTTGAGCGATTCGCCCAACGGAAAAGCGGCAAATCGGTCGCGGTAATCGACGTCGGACAGCGTCTGAAACACGCTGCCGAAGGTGACCAACCCCTCATGAAAGTACGCCCTGTATTCATAATCTTTGTTCTCTTCCACGAAGTCGGACAACTTGCCGAAAAATTCTTCGAGGCGGGCGGGCGTTATGCTCTCTTCGTTGAATGTTTCCGCCTTCCGCCGCAAAATGCCGTCGATCTCTTCCGTCGGCTCCTGCACCTCGAACACGCTTTCCTTCACCCAAGAACAGACATAGGGCGGCTCGTCGTTCTCCTCTTTGAGTTTTTCCCTCTGAACCTTGTCCGCCGCAACCTGCATGTCCCTGCCGGCGCTCACTTTATAGTCCTTGTCGGACGAGAGCAGGTACGCCTCGATCTTGCTCTGGTCGGGCGAAGCGAGAAATTCCTTGACGATCTTGCTCTTTACCGATTGTTTCTTGCTCTTGAGGTAGTCGGAGACGCGCACCGCCTCGTCAAACGTGAGGAGGATCTTCATGCCGTCGTAAAAATGCACCGGTCTGAACAAGTCCGATTTGAGAAAGGCGATGGCGCACGCCCGCCGATCAAGCCCCGTCCGTTCGCCCGCCGTCTCAAGATAGGCGACCTGCGCCTCCACTTTGAAACTGCCATAGCGCGCGTCCAGGCATGCAAAATATTTGTCATCGTCCAGTACCGCCGCCGCTTCTGCGAGGACGCTCACCACATCCGACTTGGAAACGTCGCGCGCAATGGGAACACTGTCCGTCATGGGGTAGTGATAGTTGACCTTTTCCATGCCGTCGTACATCGCCAGCATCTTATCGAACACGGCGGGCAGAAGCGCCCTTTCCATCCGCCGGCAATTGATTTTAGAGGTCGCGAAGGAAAAATCTTCCATATCGAACGCGCCGCCGAAGATGACCGCGGCATAATCGCGGCTCAATTCCGCGGAATCGGCCCTGTAAAAAAACGCGTGCCGCGCCTCCGGCTGCCCCTCCCGCAGCACAAGGCGGATATACGCGGGGTATTCGGCGGGATAAAGCCGCCTGACAGCGGGCTGAAAATAGATATTTTCGCAGAACGAACGGGAGAGATAGTCCGTCAGCTTCTTCCCGAGGGCGTCTTTGAGCACCGCAACCGCCTGCACGGGCGTCAGTTTGCAGTAAAAGTCGCCCAATTCGGTGACTGCCTCGTTGAGCGCCTTGAAACGAAAATAGTTGTTGCGTTCGATCTCGCCGATGAAATAAGACAAGGCGGCGGAGTCAGCGGCTGAAAGCATGTTTTGAAAGAGTTGTATCCGCAGTGAATCGCTCTGCCCCGCCTCACGGACGTACCCGCTGAGCGTCTGCCATATCCCTTCATTGCCCCGCTGCACCAGGAGGGGCAGGAAAAAGCCGAGGTATTCGGCGTTTGCCTCGGTGAAACGCAGGACATCATCCGCCGTGAATCTGCCGTTATCCAGCCCCTTTTCATAGAATGTCCAATCCAGAACAGACTTGTTCCAGCAATAATCGACGCAGAGATCATCGATCTGCGACACGGTGGCGAGATCGTTGCAGTCTACAATCTTGTTTTCAATGGCAAGATAGGCGATGAGCACCGCGGACGGGCGGCTGGCATTATCGTATATCTCTTCATAGCGGCGGAGCATTTCGTCGTACTGCGTGGGAAGGATCATCCGCAGGCATGCCTCGTGCGCCCGCAGAAAAGCGGGATCGTACTCACGGCCGTGACTTTTCCCGACCAACCAAAGCGCTAAATTGTCCTCGGTAAAGAAAGTCTTGACTTCCTTGTCGGCAATGCCGTCGATGATTTTTTGGATCGTGCGGTTTTTGGTTACCATATCATCCCTCTCACATATTTCAATTTTATCAGGACGAGTTCGTCCCCCTCGCTGAGGCACAGCGTTTCGTCCAAAGCGGCGTAGCGGATGTCCTTCGTGACGTTCACGATGTAATAGCCCCCGTCCTCAAATTCCGAAAGCGCCAGCGCCTGACAGTCGGCGAGACTGTCAGGCGCTGGCTTTACGGTATAATTTTTTGCGACCATTTCGCGGATGAATGCCTCGACGGTGACGGCGTCCGTCCGGTACTCCTGCCGGACGACCGGATGTTTCAGGTCAGATATCGATTTTCGGGCAATGTATATCTTCATTTTCCCTCCCGGAAACTATTTTTGCCACCTCAAAGAAAAAAGCGCAGCTATTTTCTCTTTTATTATATCACACCATTCCCGCCTTGGCAATAGCAAAGAGAAAAATGCTTGACAAACCTACAAAATCGAAAAAAAATTGTACATTTTTTGCGCCGACCTTTGGCGGGGATAACTCTGCGCCGCATCCCCGTCCGCAGCCCTTATAAACCTCCCGACCTCTACAACTTTGATCAATGCATTTGGCCGCCCGTCAAACATTGCACACCTCTGCATCGACTTTCAGTAAATATATTATAGCAGATAAAAGTGAGAATGTCCAATATTTCTTTCAGAGCCTGTTTTCCGTAACTGCGGTCACGATCTTCAGATCGAAAACAAAATTCGTCCGCTTTCTTCGATATCACAGCTCTTTGCAACGGACAGCTTGGAGATCATCGTTGCGTTATCGGTTGTCGCGCGGATTGTCTACGTTCTGCCAAAGGACATCGTGTTATCGATGAGGATGCTTTCCCCCGCTTTGTCTTTGGAAGAGGCAATACGTTTTTTCAATTCCTTATAATAAAGATCGTCGTTGACGGGAAGTTCCACCGTTTTATCCTCCCAAGCGGAAAGCAGCATGGAATCCATCAGTTCCACGCATTTCAAACCGTCTCTGCCGTCTACGTAAAGCGGCTCCAGCTGCAGGATTGCGTTTGCAAAATTATTGATAATGCCCACATGCTGCGGATTTTCCCCGCTCTGCTTTACGATTTCCGTTTCCGACTCCGGTTCGGAAAATCCCTGCTTTTCATGTTCGAGAAATTCCTGCAGATCGCGTTTAAGACGGAAAATCGTAAGCTCGTCTTTTTCGCACACCAGTTTGCCTTTCGAGCCGACGATCTCAAAACGGTTTGTTCCCGGAGAATCGGCGGTAGACGTGACAAAGGCACCCGTCGCGCCGTTCGGGAATTCAAATTATGCCGTTACGTCGTCTTCCGTTTCGATCTTATGCCATTTTCCGAAATGGCAGAATGCGCGCACTTTCGAAGGCATCATCCCGCAAATCCACTGCAACAGATCCAGCTGATGGGGGACACTGATTGAGCAGAACGCCGCCGCCTTCCCCCTTCCAAGTGGCGCGCCATGCGCCGGAATCATAATAATACTGCGTGCGGAACCAATTGGTGATCAGCCAGTTTACTCTGCGGATCTCCCCGATCTCCCCGCTTTTCACCACATCGTGCATATATCAAAAACGCGATGATTATAAATTCCGTGCAACGTTACGACATGAAAGGCAAAAAACTTTTGACAACAAACAAAAAATATTATGCCGTCGATTTAGGACTGCGTAATGTCATCAAATCAAGCGATGAAATTGACTTCAATAAGCTGTACGAGAACATTGTTTATCTCGAACTTCTTTCCCGCGGCCATGACGTAAAGGTCGGAAAAACCGATGATTATGAGATCGACTTTATCGCTTATAAGGGTAAAGAACGGATATATATACAGGTTTGCTATCTCCTTGCTTTACCGGAAACGATAAACCGCGAGTTCAGAAATCTTGAAAAAATCAACGACAATTATCCGAAATACGTCATTTCCGGCGATATACCGGATTTTTCCAGAAACGGCATTAAGCATTTCAATATCGTTAAATTCCTGCTCGACAAATAAATAGAATTTTTCAGAATGGCAGCGGTAAACACCGCTGCCATTCCTTTATAATGTTTACTTACTGTTCCCGCTTGAATTATTTGTCGCAGGAGGTTTTGACGGCTTATTCGTCCTCTTCGGTTCGTAGCGGTTTGAATTTTCTCTTACCGCTTTCAATGCCGTGTGCTCATAGTATTCCGGCGATTTGTCCGGACGGTATAATCCGCTTGTCGCAAAGATGCGCAACATTTGGTCTTTATCCCCGTTACACCAAAACGCCAACCGCGTCATGAGCGCCATGTCCGAATTGGAATGATTATTCTGCAAATCCTTTCCGTCATACAATGCTTTGAAAGTATCGCCGTGCCTCGCCGCACTTGAGGACTTAAAAAGCCAAAAAGAGCAGTTAGAGCGCGAGCGCGGAAACCAGTTCACGGAGAACGACATACTCGAATTTGTTGCCGACCTTTTGCAAGGCGACCCCGCCGACAAGGACTATCAAAAGAAATTGATTGACAATCTTGTTGTCAAAGT
>DXBS01000060.1 GCA_019116405.1 Candidatus Gallimonas intestinigallinarum
TCCATGAGCCCCGCGATGGACTTGCGCGATTTGCCTGTTGCGTAGCTCTGGAACCACTCGCCCACCTGATAGAAGAGAAGAACGGCGCAGGCTTCGTCAAAGCCTTCGGTCTCCTGCCCCGTGACGCCCCTGTAGATGGCGAGCGCAAAGGCGCCCAGCGTCGCAACGCACATCAGGAAGTTTTCGTCGAACACCTGACCGTGCGCAATGTTACGGATCGCCTTCCAGAGGACGTCGTATCCGATGATCAGATAGATGACGAGGTACAAACAGAACGGAAATACCCACGCGGCATGACCTGTGAAGACGCCGCCCAATCCCCCCTCGATCACCTTATCCGTGATAAATACAATGAGAAAGAGCCCGAGCGCGACAAGGATACGCACAAGCGTCCGTTTTTCTTTTCTGCTCATGGTAGATTTTTTCATAACAGCCTCGCCCGATAAAAAGTTTATCTGATGATCCTGCAGTCAGGCTCCACCTTTTTGCAGATCTTGACAACTTGATCCATAATCTCATCAAAACGGGAGTCGTCCGCTTCGATCACCATGCGCTGCGACATAAAGCTGATACTGACCGAATTGACGCCGTCGATCTTGGCAACGGCGCGCTCCATCTTTGCAGCGCAGTTTGCGCAGTCCAGATCTTCGAGTTTGTAGTTCTTTTTCATGATACTGCCTCCGAAATTTTCATTGTATTGCTTCTTCCGCATCGCGGAGTGATTGCTGTGATAATATTGATTGATTGTTTTTTTGAGCAACTATTCAAATAATGTCTCTGAAAAAACAGGGACAAGCCCCGTTATTTCAGTTATTTGTCCTCGTTGACGTGCGTCAGGCCATACTCCAAAATCTTGGTGACGTGGTCGTCATCGAGGGAATATTTGACCTCTTTGCCCTCTTTGGTGCCCTTGACAAGTTTGGCGGTGCGCAGAACGCGCAGCTGATGGGAAACCGCTGAATCCGTCATATCCAGTGTTTGCGCAAGTTCGCCTACGCACATGTCGCGCATCTGCAGACAGCTTAAAATCTTTACCCTTGTCGGATCGCCGAACATTTTGAACAGGTTTGCAAGTTCATATAAGGTTTCGTCGTCCGGCAGACGGCTGCGGATCATGTCCATATCGTTTGTTTCTGCCATGGCATCGCCCCTTTATTTGAATACTTCTTCAAATGTTCATGAATAGTATATCACCCGCTGCCCTGCCTGTCAACTGTTTTGGCGAAAAAATTAAAAAATACAGAAACATTTTCTGCGAGTCGCCTGCCGAAGCTGATCACCGAGATGCCGCCAGTCAGATTGTAAGTATCAGGCTGTTCTCAAAGCTATTTTGCTTTTGCGTTTAAATTATGTCTTGTTACGCCGCAAACTGGCTGTTGTCGAGCTTGGCATAGAAGCCGTCCTTTTCCAGGAGCTCTTCGTGCGTTCCTTGTTCCACAATGTCGCCGTGGTCAAGCACCAAGATAAGATCGGCGTTCTGAATGGTGGAAAGCCTGTGCACGATGACAAAGCTCGTGCGCCCTTCGGTGAGCTTATCCATTGCGTTTTGGATGAGCCGCTCCGTGCGGGTACCCACGACAGTACGACCTCCGGTAAAGGCAGTCTTGGCATCCTTTCCTGCGGCTTTTCCTTTGCATAGCCCAGCACGAGGAGTGCCATCAGCTGGTAGCGCTCTGCAAGAGAGCACATGTTTCTCACTTCCTCTGCATTGCGAAGGATCTCTCCGTTCCAGCACGCCCCGATGCCCAATTCCTCCGCCGCAAGCAGCATGTTTTCTATACACGCGCCGATTGCCTGTGCGTCCTTGATTTCGTGATAACTTTTCTCCCGATCCAAAAAGACAAGAATCAGACAATCCGCCTCTGATACCCATGCGTGATACACTGTCTGCTCTGCAATGCGCCGCAGCAGGTCTTTCTCCCTTTGCACAACGAAAAATCTCCACGGCTGACCGTTCTTACCGCTGGGCGCCAAGGTGCCTGCCTCCAGAATGGCATCGATTTTATTGCGTGCAATCTGAACTTTGGCAAACGATCTTACCGACCTGCGCTGCCCGATACCGTCCAACACATTCATTCTCTTTTCCTCCGTCTGAGTTTTCCGCTCTCCGTCCGTTCAAGCTCCTCAGGAGCCATAGTTCGTTTTCCTTCGGCGGTTCTCCGTTATATCTGCACTTTTCATGTGTCACAATGCCATAGCGCTCTGCAATTTCCTGCACGCGTGCAATCCCCTGCGGCGACGCATAGGAGGAGCGCTGTATGATCTCCTCTGCCTGCGCATAGGAGACGATCGTCTCTGGGTACAATGCTTCCACGGCGGTAAACTCCCGAAGCCATGGAATGAAATAATATTCCACACAGGAGAGCGCCGGCGCATCTGCGATTGCTTTCAGAAAAGTATTACAGCCTTTTAAGATATCGTGCCTTGTCATAGATTCCCACCCGTTCATAGATCCCCTTTGTCCAGCGGTATGCCGTCTTGTGTTCCGCGTCCGTCACGTTGTCCCATTCCTCGACGCGCTTCGGACAGAGCGAACGCATCAATCCGTCCGCTTCGCGGCTCGGAAACAGCTGATTGCAATAGTACAGCACGTATGCAGTCTGCTCCTGCAGATCGTACCTGCTGACGAGCGCCCCGAACGTTTGCAGATCCACTATATCCCCGTTCAGCATACGCGCGATATCGAGATACTTATAAAGCTGCGAATCCTTGTGCCTGCTCGCCATCCAATAGAGCGTCGCTTCCTTATACTGGTGCATGATGAGATGCAAGAGAAACTTCTCCTCTGTCAGCGACATGATCGTGCCGCCGTTGCAGAACACATATTCCTTGCAATCGGAGAGCATGTCCTTTACCAGTGCCGCGTCCCCGCTCGGAAGATAGCCGAGCGAATAGTTGACGTCCAATTCGATAAACGGTGTCTCCTCATTCTGCGTTGCCACAAGATAGGGCGCCGTCTCCCCTCGCGTCATGCGTCGGTATATGATCTCCCGTCTGTCGAACGGATGGATTTTGCCGTCTTTCCATTCTCCCTGCAAGAAACCGAAGGCGCCAAGCACACGATCGAGCGCGCCGAGATCGTCCGGGGAAACGAGAAGATCGATATCATTGGACGATCGCTCGCTGAAACGGTACAAGGATTGACCGCGGAACGAACAATAGGAGAGCACACTTCCCTTCAAAAAGGCAAACCGGATGCCGGCGCTCATCAGTTCATAGGAAAGATCAGCGATCCACTTTGCCATGACCCGGTTCCGGCGCACCTGCTGCCCCTCCAGTCCCTGCAAGATCCGGTTCACCTGCCGGGGAAGCAGCGTCTGCGTTTCACGAGCTGCATGGTAAAAGGATACGCCCACGCGGTTGAGCAGCAGTAATCCTAACGCGTAGTGCCAGTCATACTCCACGACGTTTCGCCGTTTTCCCTGTAAGACAGATAAAATTCCCTTGAGTTCACGTTTCATCGTTCCCCCCGATACAGCACGTCCAACCGCTCCCGTACATCCGCAAACGCTTCCTCGGGCGCCCTGTCGGTATGCACGACACACATGCGATACCCTGCGGCATGACGGAGAAAATGCTCCGAAACACGCCTGAGCAATGCTTCATCCAAATGACGGCGCGCCTCCTCGGGACGGGCCGTGATGCGCGCGATCGCCAATGCGGGATCCGCATATGCCAAAATGCACAGATCGGGCTGCAGGATATGTTTTGCCGCCTCGTAAAACCACCGCTCTTTCAAATAGCCTCGCGACTCCATATTGGCAACGGATGTATAAATATATCTGTCGCAGATGACCGTCTTCCCCGCTTTGAGTGCGGGCACGATCACCTCATGCTGATGCTGAATCCGATCGGAGAGCGTCAACAGCTGTACCGCGCGGTAGTCGATCTCCTCGTGATTCCTGCAATACATCATCTTCTGAAACAGCCGCGTCTTTCTGGAGAGGTCGGTCGGCTGTTTGACGACAAGCACTTTGCCCCAGCCGATCGCTTCATGCAGATACCGCACCGTTTTGTCGATCAGGGTCGACTTTCCCGCGCCGTCCGTCCCTTCAAAGACGATGAGCCTGCCCGCGTATGCATGGCGCTTGAGTTTAAGTTTCATCTTGTTTCTCCTCCCTCTGTTCCTTGGTATACGTCTGCGTTGCCGTACGGCTTTTACGGATCTCATACTCGTATTTCTCCGTTGCAGTACAGGCAATCTTTTCCACTTCTTCGTTATGCTGCGTTTCGCCGTGCAGCTCCGTCCAAATGCTCTCCACCTGTTTGGAAACTTCACCGATCTCCTCGCTGCCCAGATAGTCTTTCAAAAGTTCCTGCATCTCGGCATAGAAATCGCCGCTTGCACCGCTTTTGGACAATGTCAGCCTGTCGGCGATTGTTTCTGCAAGTGCCTTGAGCTCCGTCTGTTTTCCGCCGCTCAGCTTATTGCACAGCAGGGTATAGATGCCCTGTTTGAGCAGATCGATAAAGTCCACGTTCCCGCTGTCCCGAAAATTGGCATAGATCGAATAGAGCGCAATGCTCGATCCCGTTGCACACAGCCATAGTTCATAGAATTCGTCCCCGAGTGTTCCGCTCTTCACCCACGTCACGAGCGCCGAAAGCACGCCGCCCAAAATGATCGGGATAAGCGGAATGAAGCGGGTGACTTTGGCGGGCAGGGCACGATTCTGCGCCAACTTTTTTATGGGTATCTTAATGATCGATGTCAGGATCACGATTACCACTGCAAGCACGGTGCTCACGACCTCGCCCTTCGTAAAAAAATTAACCAGTTCCTCCATTTTTTTCCTTCCTTGCTTTTTGATCGCCATATCCGGCGACCGCGTTTTTAGAATATCACAAGAAAGGCTGCTTATTTTCTCGCTTTTTGGGCGTTTGTACGCTCAAACCGAAGCCTTAGAAATACGGGGCACAGATAGTTATCCCCCGACGGGAGCACCATCGGGACGGTCGACTGCACAACAATGCCGGGCGTCGCCTGTGCCTTTTCACGAAAAAGTCCACGCAAATATGTCGTGAGATCGATCTGGACGGACTCCTCCGTCACCGTTTCGGCTTCCAGCCATTCACGCGGCATTTCCCGCGTCTCCCATACCGTCGTATAAGTGCACCAAAAAAAGCGTAGCTCCCCGTAAAACACTTTGCCCAGCGCCCCGTTCTGATTGCGGAAAATCAGCTTTGCATCTTTCAGATCGCGGTCATACAGATCGGAAAATATGGCGCAATCCGGACGTAACGCAAGCCATTGTCCGCCATCCTCCTCCCTGCCGAGATAGACATTTTCTGCATACACATGATTGCGCGACGGATTTCCGGCATCGAGCGGTGTATCAAAGAACCGCTTCGGTACATAAGCATTGAACGTCAGAATCATGCCCTGTCCACTCGCGGCAGTCACCTCGACGACGTGATCCGTTCCGTTGCTCTCCATATGGAATTTCGGTCTTACTTGCATATTTTCCAGAATACAGTTGACCGAAAAAGCGATCCTGTCGTTGCGATCAAAAATCAGGCAATACTCATCCAGGTTATACAGATGCACAGGCTCGCTGGAAGAAAATTTAATTTTAACTTTCCCACGCGCCTCTACAGCAAACCCGTTTGACGTCGGGTATAAAATGCCGCAATCGCTTTGCAGCACGCCGAAATATTCCTCATGCAGAAAGCCATCATACTGATCCAATTTTTGCAAAAATGAAAACGGAAAGTGTAAGGACACCTGTTCTCCGCATAGAGCGATCTCCGTTCCACTCTGCTTAAGACAAGCGTTACTCCCTTCGGAAAGCCTGTCCCCGCGCATGACAAAACCGTGTTTTTGCCCTTTCTCCGTCCCATGTTTCAACGGACAGCTGCTGATCCATACAATATCCTCTTGCTCGTTTTCCAGAAATACGCGATAGGGATCTTCCTCGAGCACTACCCCGCTTTTCAGGTCATCTTTCATTCGTTTCGGAAGCATGTCATTTCCTCCCCTGTGATATGCCGTTATTTTACCGCATGGCTAGTACCCGTTTTTCCCGCTTTTTCGGATGGCCGATTTTGTCGGGCAATTTATAATAAACTAACAAGAAATTTCTTATCAGATAAAATCCCCGCCCGTGACGTACGCTGTCACGAGCGGGGATAATTGTATCCGGATTTTCATTCACATTTGTTGACTAAATCAAAACGCGCCAAAGGTTGTTTGATTGGCACAAACATCTATGTGGAAAAGTTTTTATATTACTTTTCATGGGGACGTCTCATCGTAGCAAAGAACTGCCTGCGAGAAGAGACGGCTTCCCAAAACCTTGTCTATAGCAGATGTAACAAATATACTTGCATGCTTTGAAACTGACCCTGCACTTTTGTCACCTTTTGCTCAGAAAGCTCTGATTCGCGATTCCGCCCTCATTGACCTTTTGATAAGCACGGGCCGCACTACCTCCGTCACACATTTGCAACCAATCTACTTGCCAACGGCGCCGACCTGCGTTCCGTACAAGAAATTTTAGGACATGCCAGCGTAGCTACTACTCAAATTTACACAGAAGTGACCACAAACCGCAAGAAACAGGTACTAAAGAAGTTTAATTATAGGAATAAATTACCAACTGGCTCTCATCCAAGTGGTCGACTTTCTTTTTGAGCGACTAGCGCAGCATTTCGTCCAGTTCATAAAAACGCACCCCATTGAGCGGCATGGAAATGAGCAGATCGACGTCACTCCTCTTTGCAGTATAGATGTAGATATAATCTACCCCAGATATTGTGCAATATCGGGGGTAGCACATTCCATGATTGTCTTTTCAAAGACGATGCGTTCAGAGCCAGCGAGCGATCTCCTCACGCGTGGGGAGATGATCGATCGCGCCGTGTCCGAGCGTATTGAGCGCGCCGCACACATTCCCGTAGTTGAGCGCATGTGAGAGCACTTCCGGCGTCCACTCCTGCGGCTGCGTCTCATCCAGACGGGACAGGACGCCTGCATAGAAGGCATCGCCCGCGCCCGTGGTATCAACGGGTTTAATGTCAATGGTCGGAAGCATGCGTTCCTCCCCGCGGTACCGCCACATACATCCCTCTTTGCCGAGCGTGATGCAGACGAGTTTCTCGCGCAGCCCGCTCACATATTCATTGCCGAAGGTCTCCACTTCGTCCTCGGAGAACTTCACAATGTCGGCAAGCGCGATAATATCACGGTAAATCGCAACGGCCTCCTCTGCATTCCGGAAAATATCGGTGCGGAAGTTGATATCAAAGCTGACGAGCTTACCCGCAGCATGGGCGCGCCGCATGAGAGAGGCAGCGTACGTTCGCCCCTCCTCCTCGCTCAGCATGAGCGAGCCGACATGGACGATATGCGCCCGATCCAACAGCTCATCCGGCACCTCGGGCAGATGATAGTCCGCCGTATTCTTGCGGTAAAAACAAAAGGAGCGGTCGCCGTATTCATCGAGCTGGACAAACGCGAGCGTCGTATTGCGCTGCGGATCGCGGCGAATGAGAAGCTCGTCCAGTCCGCGTCCACGTGCAAAATCCTCCAAAAACGTGCCGATCAGATCATCGCCGACGCTGCCGACAAAGGCGCTGTGTGCGCCGAATTGCTTGGCGGCACATGCCACATTGAAGGGCGCGCCGCCTGCCTTGCGCGCATAGACAGTCTGACCGTCTTTGACGCTGCCGATCATATCTGCCAAAATTTCACCAACACAAAGTATCATGTCCTTTCCTCTTCTTCAGCGCGTCGTCTCCCCTTTGACGAGCGTCGCAGGGATCTCCACGCGCGGCGGGGCTTCCTCCCCGCGGATACGCTTCATGAGCAGGTCAACGACCGCCTTTGCCATTTCCGGGATATTCTGGCGCACGGTTGTCAGTTTGGGATGCGCCTCCCATGCGTCGAGAATGCCGTCATAGCCGATGATCTGCAGATCTTCCGGCACGCGCATCCCCCGCTCGCGGGCGACGTGATATCCCGCCGAAGCGAGCATATCGCTGCCCGTAAAGAGGGCGTCCGTCTCGGGATACTGCGCAAAGTATTCCCGCATGACTTCCATCTCCTGCCCGTGCTTGAAGAGCGGCTTCAGAAGCCGGACCGGGCGGGAGTATTCATGCATGATACCGATATACGCTTCATAGCGATGACGCGTTTCAGAGATGACCGCCGTTGCACCGCAGACGCAGCCTATTTTTTGCGCGCCGCTGTCGATCAGGCTCTTGATCGCCTGATAGCTTGCGGCATAGTTATTGCTCGTCACATACGGAAAGCCCGAACCGACGTGGCGGTCAATGGAGACGATGGGAAGGTTGGGATCGATATCATCGTGCTCATAGTGCGTGATGAAGATGATCCCGTCCACCCTCTGCTGACGGATCATGTTCAGCATCTGCGTCTCTTTCTCCACGTCATCCTGTGAATTGACAACGATCA
This sequence comes from Candidatus Gallimonas intestinigallinarum, assembly GCA_019116405.1. Next base: position 8,417 of record DXBS01000060.1, read on the forward strand.
GCCGATAACCGAGCTTATACAGCTCCACCTCGCAACAGTTGACGACCTTGGCAAAGAACGGATGGAATACCGTAGGAATAATGATCGCAACGCACATGGTGGAGCGCATTTTGAAGTTGCGCGCCAGCTGGTTGGGGACAAACCCCAGTTTTTCCGCCGCCGCATCCACCTTTGCCTTGGTGTCCGCACGTACCGAACCGTTCCCAGTCAGGGCGCGGGAAGCCGTTCCCACGCCCACGCCGGCCTCTTTGGCAACATCTTTGATGGTTACCATGCTCATTACCTGCCTGCATCTGGAAATCGTTTCCATTATAAGCCCTCCCATCAAATTTGTCAAGCAGGCAACAGATTTTTATGACTGATAGACATTCACCGCCGTCTTCCATGCAAGCTGATATTCCGTCTTTTCCGCCGCCTGAGCATAGATCGGGTTGCCGTTTTCATCTGTGCCCGTCTGTACCCGCGCGCGGATCATGACGGTATCGAAGCACTCGGAGACGACGGGCGCCGTTTCGTAATAGGTGACGATGTCATCGAAGAACGCAACGCCCCAGCCGCCTGCGCCCGAATCGTGCAATTCGAGGTAGAGCTCCTCGCCCAGGTATGCGGACAGATCTGCCACGAACGTCGTCATCGTTCCGTTTCTGCTACCGTATTCGACGTAGGGAAAATTGATGTCGGCATATTCGGTATTGCGATACTCCGCGATCTGCGTTCCGTCCGCCGTGAATACCTTGACGACGGCGTTTGCACCGCCCATCTTGAAGCTGATATACCCGCTTCCGCCCAATGTGAACGTGGAAGACGTGATCTTATACGCATTTGCCTCGGTCGGGTTTGCCGTCCAGCCGTGGAAGTGATAGTTCCCGCCCTGATTGAAGGGGATCTCCTCCGCCCAAAAGCTCTCCTCGGAACTGATCGCATTGGCTCCGTCCACCTGACCGTCGCCCGTGCCCTGCTCGTACGTCCAGCCGCGAAGATCTCCCGTTTCAAACCCGCCGTTGACGATGTCGTACTCGCTTGAAACGACGATGACAAAGGATGCCTCGGCAAATTTTCCGCTTTCGGCGTGCGTAAAGCGATAGGTGACGGTATACGTTCCCGACGTCAGCGCGAATGCCGCATAGTCCCCCGTCACCGCCGCGCCGTCCTTGGAAACCGCGACGATGGATGCCGTGAGCGCATCTGCCCCGACGCCCTGCATGGATGCGGACGCCTCCGCCAGATATGCGGTCAGATCGACAGTTCCGGCCGTCTCCGTCTGCGCTCCGACGGGGGTCACGATGGTGACAGCGCTGATGTCATCCAACGCAAGATTTGCATAATAGCTGCGGATGGCGTTGATGATCTCCTTGGTGCGCGCACCCATCTCGGCGGTGGAGTCGATGACGTCCTGCCGATAGTCTGCCGCCCAGGTCTTGTCCGCATCGACGATCGCCTGCGCCCCGTCCAGCGTGAGATTGATCGACAAATCGTCAAAGTTGAGGAAGCCGAAGTCGCTCGTCGCGCCGTCCACAATCTTCAGATAGACTTCGCGCCCCATATACGGATGCGTATACATGAAGCGGCGCAGCATCACCTGAGCTGTGAGCGGGTCGTTGAAGTAGGCGGTGTTGTCCACTTTGAGCAGCTCTTCATCCGTCTGCGCATCGCACAGCGCCACATAGCTGACCGCGTTCTTTGCAATGCCGAATTTGAAGGAAATGATGCCGTCGCCCGCCACCGTGAAGGTCTCGCTTCTGAGTGTGATCGTCTGCCCCTCATCCGTGATGAGGAAGTATTCCCCTTCCTGCTGGTAGTACTGCACCGTCTGCCCGTTCATGTCAAAGAAGTTGGCATCCGCTTCCCAGAACACTTTGTTGTTGGTGACGGAAGCGCCCTGCCCGTCGACGACCGTCCAGCCGGTGAGATCGCCCATTTCAAAGCCTTTATTGGGAAGATCATTTTCCGCGACCACCTCCAAGAAGAAGGTGTCCTCTGCGGTGAGGTCGCCGTATCTGACCTGATATGTGATCGTGATCATGCCGGGCCCGGTGATATCGAACGCCGCAAGCCCCGTCGTCACTTCCGTACCGTCGGCGAGGACTGCCTTGGTGACGGAGTACTCCGCCGTACTCATGTCCGCGTCGCCGTAGGCGGCCTCCACGCCCTCGATATAGCCGTTCAGATCGACCGGCGTCTCGCTTACCGCGACATAGGCGTTTTCCGCCTCAGTGGAGAAGCGCAGCACGGGAAGCGCATAGGGATATTCATAATTGATATAGTATTGCTGCGTCGCCTGCGCGATCGTATCGTTTCCGAGGCTGAACGCCCACTCATAATCGCTGATCATGAGAGAAAGCGTCTCCTCCTCGGTCATGCTCGTGCGCACGTCGTCCATCGTGATTGCGCCGAAGGGGCTGCCCGCAGCGCCATCCACGATCTTGATATATAGCTTCTTGCCCATGTAGGCATCGTCGAGCTTAATATATTTCCTGACCATGTTCTCGGAGAGTTCGGGATCCTTAAAATGCTCGCTCGGGGAGACGGTCGCGATCTCGTCGCCCGCCTGTTCCTCGCCCACGTCCTCCGCCAGGCAGATGGCGACATAGATCTGACGCTGCGAGGAGCCGCCCAGGAGCAGGCTGACGATGCCGTCCCCGCCCAGCGTAAAGGTCGTGGAGCGAAGCTCGCCACGCAGGTTCTCCCCCGTCTTATAGCCGTTGAGGAATTTTTCGCCCTCAGCGTTAAAGGAGCGCGTCCCCCAGAAGGTCTCGTCGGACGAGCTGATATTGGGGTTGAGGAACGCCGTGCCGGAAAGCACCTGCCAGTTGAGCAGTCCTTCTTCAAAGTTGCCGTTCTTGATCGTGATTGAATCGGGCGTATCGTCGTTGAAAGCGGGCATGCCGATCGCGGCAAGTTTGTCCGCACGCTCCGTCTCCGCCGCCGTGACTTCCTCCTCCGTCTGGTACATGACGAAGTCGTCGAAGATCATATAGGCATAGTCGCGGTCCCTGCCGTCGTCGTTATCGGTGATGCGGATACAGATATTCTTACCGAGATGCTCGGAGAGATCGACGACGTTGCGCACCATCTGATTGGTGACGAATGGCTCGGCAAACGCCGTGTTCGTCACGCGGGCAAGCACCGTATCGCTGCCCGCCTCCAAAAACTCGACGTAGCACTTTTCGCCGTCCTTCGCCGCACCGAGCAAGAAGCCGATCTTGCCCGTGCCGCCCAGCGTGAACACATCGCTTGTGAGCGTGCCCGTGAAGGAGGCATTCCCGCCCTCCAGTCCGTCATAGAAGTTCTCGCCGACCTTCCCGACTTCGATATCGCCGTAGTAGGAAGTCGTGCCGTTGACAACGCCCGAAGCGCCGAACGCGTTTCCGTCCTTTGTCCAGCCCGTGAGGCTACCCACGGCGTCCTCAAATCCGCCGTTGACAATGTCGTCGTGGACGACGGACTGCTCCTCCGGACTGCACGCTGCAAAGCCGACCGTCATCGCGGCGGCAAGTGCAGCGCTCAATCCCAAAACAAAAAGTTTCTTTTTCATGGCTTCCTCCGAATCATATTTTCTTTTTGATCAGCGTCTTATGCGAGCTGTTATGTTCGCGGAACGTTGATCGTGTATTTTTCCACATTGCGTACAAACGCCTTTCCGCCTTCGGAAAAGAATTCGATCCCCTTTCCTGCGGAATAGACATTGCCTGTGAGCACCTGTTCGCCGCCACCGAGGAATACTTCGCAGGATGAGACGTCCAGAAAGATGCGAAAATGCAACCTTCCGCCCTCTGCGCGAATATGGGCGCGGCGCAGCACGCTGTCGTGCTCGCCTGGTGCAGCCTTGATAAACGTGCCCATGTGCAAGCGGTCAAAACAGACGAGTTCCTTGGTGCGGTCATAGTAGATCGCCGTCTCGCAGCCGTCACCGCAGAACACCTTCACGCCCGCCCGCGCACTTGCACCCAGGTCAAGAACAAAGCCAAGTTCGATCGTGTTCCCTTCGACCCCGACCAGGCGAAGCGTGCCATCCACTTCCGCCTCCGGATAACCTACGCGGTCGGTACGGTACGCCTCGATCTCGCGGACGGGAGCCTGAAAGAGTTTTCCGTCCCTGTAAGTGAGCTCCCGCGGCAGCGTGAGCGCACCCACCCAGCCGTGCGGCGCAGTCGGGAAGGAGCGGTCCCACATCTGCATCCACGCTGTCATGACCGTCCTTCCGTCAGGAAGAGTCAGCGTCTGCGCGGCATAAAAGTCAAACCCGCCGTCCGTCTCGCACTCCGCGGTGCGCCGAAATTCTCCCGTCTGCAGATCGAGCTTTCCGAGCATGTACAGGTTGGAATGAATGTTCTCATAGCGGTCGCCGTCGCAGTCCATGAACTGCGGACTGACGAACAGCGCGTCGACATTGCCGAAGGAGGCAAATGCGGGGCATTCATAGGTGCCGTTATGCGTGCGGCCGTCCTTCCACGCTCTGCCGACATAGCGCCATTGCATCAGATCGTCGGTGCGGTACAGCAAGACTGCACCATCGCCGTCCACATGCTTGGAACCGATCAGGCAATAGTACACGCCGTTGCGTACAAACACATAGGGATCGCGGAAATCCGCCACGGAATAGTCGCGCGGGATATCCTTTTCCGCAATGACCTGCCCCATCTTTTCAAAGTGTACGCCGTCCGAGGAGCGGGCGAGCGCCTGCGTCTGCTTTCCGTCCGCCACGGCGGTGTACATAAGATAGAGCATGCCGTCCTTTACGATCGCTGATCCGGAGAAGCATCCGTCCTTATCGTATGCGCAATCGGGCGCGAGCGCCGTCGGTTGCAGTTCCCATCTGATCAGATCGTTTGAAGTATAATGCCCCCAGTGCATCGGGCCCCAGGCCGCTGCATACGGATGAAACTGATAGAACACATGGTACTTCCCGAACGCATAGCAAAGTCCGTTGGGATCGTTCATCCAGCCGACGGGTGGCATTGCGTGGTAGGTATGGCGGAACGCCTGTTCCACCATACCTGCACGCTGAGAGATATAAGCGTCTGCCCGCGCAAGCAGCTTCGATTGCCGGGGGGAGGCATTCTGCCCGGAGCAGACAGGGTGAGCATGATCGTATTGCATAGTGTCCCCTCTCAATGATATATCAGGATGTATAGATCGATTGCATCTGCGCGACGTACAGGCTTGTGATCGTCACACTCTCGCCGAAAACTTCCAGCCCCATGCTGTTGCGGTCGGTCGGATATACGCGCGCCGTGACGGCCTTGCTGTCATTGAAGAACCCTTCGATGAGGGAACGATCCATATAAAACTCCATCGTCAGCGTGCCGTCCTCGTTGAGCACAAAGGTGTCGTTGAAGTAGCCGTAGATGTTCTGATCGCCCGCAAACGTGGTCACGACGCCCAATCGCTGCGTTGCGGCATTGTAGTAGTACTCCGTGTACTCGCCTTCACCATTGGTGCGAAGATACATCCCGAAGCGAGGCGCGGCGCCTGCGTCGACGCGGAAAGTGATCTTAACGTGCAGCATATCCCCTTTCACGTCGGAGAGCACCTCATTCGCCGCGGCGACGGTCATCTCGCCCGTCTCATCGACATAGACTTCGCTCTCGTACTCCTCCAGCGCATCTACAGGGCGTATGCACGCCTGCGCGCCGTCGTCGCTAAAATAGATCTCGCGCGCAAGTCCGGCGGTATGCGCCCATCCTGAAGAAATCTGGTCGTTTGCGAGGCGCTGATCCTGCATGATAGAGAACATGTACCACTTTCCGCTGACGGGATCACGGAACGCGCTCGGGCCGGTAAAGACGTTGTTGCCGTAGTCCAGGCGGCGCGGTTCGCCAAAGCCCGTCTCGGGGATGAAGCGCTCGCCGTCAAAGTCGCCGAGAAGATAGTAAATATCGTTGTCCGCTCTGTCCGCGGGCGCGGGCGAGAATACGAAGAACCACTTTTGTATCGTTCCCGCCTCGTTTTCAATGGGAAAGAGCACGGGAAGTTCCCACGTTTCGCCGTACATGGCGGGCTGGTTGGGCATGGTGTAGAGCTGCCCTTTGTAGTCCCAGTTGTGGAAGTAGTCGGTCTTGGTGCTGTCCGTCGTATACAGCAGCGCCGTGCCGCCCGCGGAACTTGTGGAAGCGGAGCAGATGAGCATATACCACGTCGTCACGCCGCCCTCTGTCTCCTGATAGACGTACGCATCGCGGAAATCGCCGCTTCTGCCCTGCCCGCTCTGCTGCTTGACGGCATACTCCTCGTCCACCACCCATTCGGTGAGGTTGGGATCGGAGAGGTCCTTGGGGCGGGCGATGCCGATATTCTGATTGCCGACCAGTCCGTCGCCCGAGGACGCCCAGCTGTCATTGCCCGCCGTGAAGAAGAGCACGGGAGAGCCGTCCACGTCGTATGCCGCGCCGCCCGACCAAATGCCGTCCGGCGCGATCGTCCCCGCCGTGGGCGTGATGACCTCCTTGAGCGGCGTCCAGTTGACCATGTCGTCCGAGACGAGGTGCCCCCAGCAGATATTCCTGAAATAGGGACCGTTGATATTGAACTGGAAGAAGAGATGATACTTCCCGTTGTAATAGAAGGGCGCGTGCGGCTCGTTCATCCAGTGCTGGTAAGGGCCGCCGTGATACTGCGGTTTGTGATAGTCCTCTGTGAGGATATTTTGCAGCCAGATATCCTCAAAGGTGATCTCGGGAAGCTCCCCGTCCACCAGAGCCGATTGGTACTGACTGCGGATATCCTCCGCGCTCACCGCCGTATTGTAGAGTTTGACTTCGTCGATGAGCCCGGAGTGCATGTTGCACGTCGCAGAGCCGACGGTGTTGCTGTCGCTGTTTCTGCCGATATACAGCCATGTCGGGCATGCTTCGATGGCGGCGCCCTCGTACACGGTGCGCGTTGTGATCTGCTCGCCGTTGAGGTACATTGCCATCGTGCCCGTCGCGCCGTCAAACGTGGCAGCGACGTGATTCCACTCATACTTGGTCAGCGGATGCCCGTCGTCCCAAAGCTTGATAAACCTATCGCCGATGCCGACCTGGAAGCTCCATGCGCCGTGGCGGTGATAGCCGAGCAGCACGCCAGCGTTGCCCGCCTCGTCATACTGACTGACGATGGCGGTGAGATACTCCGTGCCGTTCTCTGCGGCATTGGGATCGTCCCACTCGAACATGCGGGGCGCGACCCAGGCAGAGACTGTGAACGAACTGCCGGAGAGGACGATATCGTCCTCGCTGTAACGGATATAGTTAGAGTAGCCGTCCATCAGAAGGGACCCGCCCGAAACGCCGGTGTCCCGCCACTGCGGATCCTGCGGCTCGTCCTGATAGACGGGATCGTTGAACACATAGCGCAGCTCCTCGTCCTCCAGGTGTCCGGAACTGTCGGTGACGACCGTCCCTGCGCCCTCATCAAAGGCCAGGTGGAGCATGAGGCTGTCCGCATTGGGATCCCCGCCGCCGCACGCGGCAAGCCCTGCGCACATTGTTGCGGCACAGGCGATCGTTGTAATCGCCAAAATGGTACGTTTCATCGCTTTCCTCCCTTCTTATTTCAGACCCGAGAAGGACACGCCTTCCACAATATAGCGCTGGCAGAAGATGTAGACGATCGCAATGGGGATCGTCGAGACCGTGAGCGCCGCCATGACCATGGAGAGGTCTTTGGGGTTATATGTATTGACGAGCTGCAAAAAGGCCTGCAGGGGCTTTTGCTGTGCCTGCGGGAACATGAGGTCGGCAAACACGTATTCGTTCCATGCGCCCATGAAGGTGAAGATCGCGACCGTCGCAAAGATCGCCTTGGCAAGCGGCATGATGATGACGAAATACGTCCTGACTTTGCCGGCGCCGTCGATCTCCGCCGCCTCCTCCAGTTCCTTGGGCATCCCCATAAAGTACTGGCGGAACATGAAGATATAGAACGCGCTCACGATGCCGGGCAGAAGATAGCCGGCAACGCGTGCCGTAGAACTCGACAGCAGCCCCAGGTGGCTCAATATGACGTACTGCGGCACAATGGAAGTTTCCACGGGCACGATGATGAGCAGAATGATGATGGTCGTCAGCACGTTGCTGCCCGGGAACTCGAGGCGCGCCAGCGCATAGCCCGCAATGGAGTTGACAAGCAGCACGCCTGCGACGGTCACGGCACAGTAGAAGATACTGTTGAGGATCGCCGTGCCGAAGTAGTCAAAGGAGTTGAACAGATTGACGTACGAGGTGAACCACTCGCCGACATTCCATGTACTGGGCAGGAAGGTCATAAAGGAGTCAAGCTGTTCATAGATGACCGTCTGGGGCTTGAACGAGGAGATGACCATCCACCAGATGGGGAAGAGAAAGAGCACGCAGAGAACTGTCAGCCCGATCCACTTGCACATGCTCACCGTCACACGCGCAGGCGTCAGCGGCTTATGATGCTTTTTTGGTTTATGTACGGGGGCGCTGTGCCCCACTGTCTTTTGAATTTTTTCCATACCGTCCTCCTCAGTCCTTGACGTCCATCACTTTGCGCAGTGTCAGGGCGATCACCGACATGAAGATGGTGTAGATCATGGCGATTGCACTGGAATACCCGACGTCGCGGAAGGTGATGCCCTGCTGATAAATGTAGTACGACATCGTCATCGTGCCGTCCTCAGGGCCGCCCTGCGTCATGATCATCGGCTGGGTGATCAGGCGGAAAGCGCCGATCAGCATCGTGATGAGCACGAACGAGAACGTGGGCAGGATATTGGGAATGGTGATATAGAAGAATCTTTGCGTGGCGTTTGCCCCGTCCAGGGATGCCGCCTCGTAAATTTCGGGCTGGATATTTTTGAGTCCCGAGAGGAAGATGAGCATCTGATAGCCCGCGCCCTGCCAGATCGAAATGAAGATGATGATCCCCATTGCCTGTCCCGGATCGTCGAGAAAGGGCTGCTCACCGATGCCGAGCTTGATAAGAATGGCGTTGATAAGTCCGTCCTGTTCAAAGAGGTTGCCCCACAGGAAGGAAGTCACTGCCAACGAGAGCATGACGGGCACGAAGAACGCCCAGCGGAAAAAGGTATTTGCCTTGATCTTCGCGTTGAGGATGAGCGCAAGCCCGAGGGCGACGCACAGCTGCACAGGCACCGTAATGACGACGAACACCATTGTATTCCCGAAGGCGTTCCACAAAAATCCGTCGTTGAACGCCTTGATAAACTGGTCAAGCCCGACAAAATGCACCTCATCCAGCCGCAGCAGGTATGCATCCGTAAAGGAATACGAGAGCGATATCACGATGGGCGCGATGACAAAGATGCACCCGAGTACCAACGCGGGCAGGACAAAGCAGAGCCCGACGATGGTGTTGTCCTTTTTATAGGTCTTTCCGAACAAAGTATAATATCTGCTCCTGCGGCGCCGCGGTTTTCCGCCGCCCGGAGCCGCAACTGCGCCTCCAGCTGCGGGCAAAGCATCCGCGAACGTCACCTCTGCAGGCGCTCCCGCCGAGGCCTCCTCTTTTTCATAGACATGTTCCATAGTTCTCCCCTTATCCGGTGATATCAACGATCAACCGACTGCGCCTTTTCAAGCACATAGTCAGCAAGCGGCTGGCTGCCCGTCTGCGTCTTGATGAAGGCGATGATGTCTCTGTACGCCACGCTCAGACGGGGATAGTTGACCATCTTGGGACGGGGCGTTGCCGTCTCCAGCAAAAGCTGCGAGAGGGAGTGCAGCGGGCCTTCCTCGGTGAACTCCTCCATGGAACTGAGCACGGATTTATGCGTCGGGAATGTGCCGATATCGTTAAAGAACATTTCGCTCGCGTGTGCGCCGGTCAGGAACTTGATGACCTGCGTCGCCGCATCCACGTCGTCCGCATCGCGCGTCACGCCAAAGCCCCAAGTGCCGCAGGGGGTCGCGACCGTCCCCTTGGTGCCGTCCTCCGCTTCATAGACGGGGAAGGGCATGATATCATAGTTGTCCTCAAATTCGGGATACTCCTGACTGATGGAGTTGATCAGCCAGGGGCCATAGACCTCAAATGCCGCATCTCCCTGCGGGAAGGCAAGAGCATTATTGCCCTCCTCCATATAGTCTCCCTTGCGGGCAAACAGATCGTTCATCTGATTGAGCCCGTTCATGGCAGCCTCACCGCTCAGATAGCCCGTCACCTGCTCATTGGGACCGAAGAACTGCCCGCCCGCACTGTAGACCACGGGGGAATAAAGATACATTGCGCCCTCGTCGCCGCCAAAGCCGATATTGGCGCGCAGACGATAGGGCGTCGTGCCGTCTATGTCATTCTGCGCTTTGAGCGCCTCCATAGCCTCTTCCAAGTCCTTCCAGCTCCAGGGGTTTTCGATCGTGCCAAAGGGCTTTTCCGCCGTGCCGTAGCCCACCGACTCCAGCGCGGTCTTATTGTAATACAGGCCGCCGGGCGTATCCATACCGGAGAGCGCATAGAGACTTCCCTCATAGGTAGATTGCTCGATGACGCTGTCGACATAGTCGGCACGCTCATCTGCCGTGACATAGTCGTCGATCGGGACAATGAGTTCGTCGTTGGCATATGCCGTGATATCGCCCGCATCCACGGCAACGACGTCCGGAAGTCCGCCAGAGAGGATCTCGCCGTTGATCGCGGTGTCCAGCGTCTCCACCGTGCCCTTGAACTCAATGCGCATGACGATATCGCGCCCGTCCTCAGTCACATAGTCCGCCTCATTGAATTCGTCCATCAGAGCGCGGTACGTTCTACCCTCCGGCTCCGCCTCCGACTTATGCAGCCATACAGTAATGTACTTGGTGGTTGCAGTATCCTGTTCCCCTTCTCCGCCGCATGCGGTCATGCCGACACAGGTAACCCCCATCAGTCCCGCAAGCGTAAGTGCAATCAGCCCTTTCTTCATCTTGCCCCTCCAGAATCATATATTTTTTGCAGTGGGAACGTTTCCATTTCGTTGAAAAAATAAATTGGAAACATTTCCAACCGTCTATACTATACACCATACATGGATTCCTGTCAAGAGTTTTTCATAAAATTTTTCATAAAATTTTTCTTTTTTTTCCGAATCATAAAGGAAACGCGATACATTGTGACGGCAAAGCTGCAGGAGTCAAAGCTCCTGCTCGCCTATTCCGACCGCCCTCTTTCGGAGATCAGCAACTTTTTCTTCTTTTCCAGCCAATCGTACTTTCAGAACCTGTTCAAAAGACAATTCGGCATCACTCCGCTCGCATACCGCAAACGGCATCACAAAGAGTAACGACTTTATCCCCTCTTTTGCCGCCGCACAAAAAAATACGAGGTTTCCTCCGGACTTTTTACTCCTCCTCGGAGCCGGCGGGACGGATGATATGCTCGCCCTTGATGTCCATTTCGCTGAAATGTGCGTCGCGCAGCACGGTCGCGCGCTTGAGCGCATTGCTGCCGTACTTTTCCCGCATCGCATTGACGGCGGCGTCCAGGCGCTCCGACTTCTTCTCCCGCGCGTCCTCCTCAAACAGCGTGAGCTGCTCGGCGTTTCCCACAAAATCGCACACCGCCACGCCGAGTGCGCGGACGGGATGCCGCCAGGAATAGAGCGAGCGGAAGAGTTCGAAGGCAAAATCGGCGATCCCCTGCGCGCTGCGGGTGGGAACGGGCGGTCTGCCCTGTTTGCCGAAGCGGCGCAGCTGGTTATCCACAATGCTCACCTTGACCGTCTGCGCCCGCCCCACGCCCTTTTGCGCGACGCGCGCCGCGACGCTCTCCGCAAGCATATAAAGCAGCATTCTGACGTCCTCCTCCGTGGTGAGATCGCGATAGCTCGTCAGGCTGTTGCCGATGCTCTTGATCTCCCGCTGCGTGCCCTCTATGGCGACGGGCGCATCGTCCCAGCCGTTGGCATAGGCATGCAGGACGCTTCCCCACTTGCCCAGTTCGGCGATGAGCATACTCACGTCTGCCCGCGCGAGATCGCCGATGGTCGCGATCCCCAACACGGCGAGCCTTTTTGCCGTCGCCTTGCCCACATAGAGCAGGTCTGCGGCGGGCAGGGTCCACGCCAGCGTCTGATAGTTCTTTTCGTCAATGACGGTCACGGCGTCCGGCTTTTTGAGATCGGAAGCGAGCTTGGCAAAGATCTTGTTCCAGCTCACCCCCACGCTGACCGTCACGCCGATCTCGCGCTTGACTGCCTCACGGATGGTGTGCGCGATCTGCTCTCCCTCCCCGAAGAGATAGCGGCTGCCCGTGACGTCCAGCCAGCATTCGTCGATACCGTACGGCTCGATCTGATCGGTATAGCGCGCGTAGATGGCGCGCACCGCCCTGGAGATCCTGACATAGGTCGGAAAATCGGCGGGAACGCTGACGAGGTCGGGACATTTCTTACGCGCCTGCCAGAACGCCTCACCCGTCCTGACGCCCTGCGCCTTGGCGAGCATATTTTTGGCGAGCACCACGCCGTGCCTGTCCTCAAAGCTGCCGCACACCGCAACGGGAACATCCCGCAGTTCGGGGCGGCGCAGGCACTCCACGGAGGCGTAGAAATTATTCAGATCACTGTGCAGAATGCAACGTTTCATTGACTCACCTCAACAAACCAGCGCATGCGCTCCGGCTCAAAATAGAGAAACTTTTCCCTCCCGCCGATGATACAGGTATAGCGCACCGGAAGGACGGCGGGAACATGGGAGGGCACGCGCTCGATAAAGCGCACCCGCTCGACGGCATACCGCCGCCCGTCTGCCCAGATAAGTTCCACGGGACGCATCCCGCCCTCCCCGAAGAAGCGCACCAGCACTTCCACACACACCTTTTTATACGCCATACTCCGAAGTTTGCGCCGTTTTTCCCCTTCTTATCGATTATAGCACGTCATGCATAAAATGTCAAACATTTATTCGGATTTTAATGAGCGATAAAAGGCGCACTCAGGCGCCATTCATGAAACATGCGCCCGCGGCTTTTGCCGCGGGCGCATCATATTAGGATTCGTAACCGTTGGGGTTATTTTTCTGCCAGTTCCACTGGTCGCGGCACATGTCCTCCAGATCGTACTGCGCCTTCCAGCCGAGTTCCTTTTCTGCCTTGGCGCTCGATGCGTAGCAGGCAGGAACGTCGCCCGCGCGGCGGGGCATGATCTCATAGGGCAGCGTCTTGCCGCACGCCTTTTCAAAGGCGCGGATCATATCCAGCACGCTGTAGCCCTTGCCCGTGCCGAGGTTGTAGATATGCACGCCCGGCTCCTTGAGCGCCCTGATCGCGGCGACATGACCGCGCGCCAGATCGACGACGTGAATATAGTCCCGAACGCCCGTCCCGTCCGGCGTGGGATAGTCGTTGCCGAACACGCCGATG
>DXBS01000007.1 GCA_019116405.1 Candidatus Gallimonas intestinigallinarum
CATAGGCGGTCTTTTCCTCCTCCGAATAGAGGTAGACGTCCTCCTTTCCCTTGACGCTCGCCTTGTACAGGGGCGGCATCGCGGAGTAGACGTGCCCGTGCTCGATGAGCGGGCGCATGTAGCGGAACAAAAACGTGAGCAGCAGAATGCGGATATGCGCGCCGTCGACGTCCGCATCGGTCATGGAAATGATGCGGTCATAGCGCAGCTTGCTCTCGTCGAAGTCGTCCAGAATGCCGCAGCCGAAGGCTGTGATCATCGCCTTGATCTCGGCGTTTTCCAGCACGCGGTTGAGGCGCACTTTCTCGACGTTCAGGATCTTACCGCGCAGAGGCAGGATCGCCTGGAACCTTCTGTCCCGCCCCGACTTGGCGGTGCCGCCTGCCGAGTCGCCCTCGACGATATAGATCTCGCACAGTTCGGGGCGGCGGTCGGAGCAGTCTGCCAGCTTGCCGGGCAATGCGCTCGACTCCAGCAGCCCCTTTCTGCGCGTCAGTTCGCGGGCAGAGCGCGCCGCGTCGCGCGCCTTCTGCGCCGTGATGCAGCGCAGCACCAGTTCGCGCGCCTCGGCGGGGTGTTCCTCGATATAGGTGCCGAAGCGGTCGGCCACGCACTTGGAGACAAAGGTGCGGATGAAGGAGTTGTTCAGCTTATCCTTGGTCTGCGACTCAAACTGCGCGTTCTCCAGCTTGACGGAGACGACAGCGGTGATGCCCTCGCGGACATCCTCGCCCGTCAGGCGGTCGTTCTCTTTCAGAATATTCAGCTTTCTTCCCGCGTCGTTGATGACCTTGGTGAGCGCAAGCTTGAGCCCGTCGACGTGCGTACCGCCGTCGATCGTGTTGACGTTGTTGGCGTAGGAGTAGATGACCTCGTTATAGCTCTCGTTGTACTGAAGCGCGATCTCGCAGACGGTCGTGCCCTCATGCTCCTCGAAGTAGAGCGGCTCGGGAAAGAGCGTCTCGGCGCCGCTGTTGATCTCCTCGACCAGCTCGCGGATGCCGCCGACGTAGCAGAACGTGTCCGTACGCTCCTTCTCGCCGCGCTTGTCGGTGAGGGTGATGGTCAGCCCCTTGTTGAGGAAGGCAAGCTCTTTGAGCCTGGCGCGCAGCGTATCGTACTTGAATTCGATGGTCTCGAAGATCTCGGCGTCGGGGAAGAAGGTGACCTTGGTGCCCGTCTTGTCGGTATCGCCGACGATCGAAAGCGGGCGCTGGGGCACGCCGCGGTTGTACACCTGCTTGTAGATGTGCCCGTTCTGAAAAACTTCGACTTCCAGCCACTCCGAGAGCGCGTTGACCGCCTTGACGCCCACGCCGTGCAGGCCAGAAGAGACCTTGTAGCCCGAGTCCCCGCCGAACTTGCCGCCCGCGTTGACCTTGGTAAAGACGACCTCGACGGTGGAGATGCCCTCCTTGGGATGGATCTCGGTGGGAATGCCGCGGCCGTTGTCCACGACCGTGCAGGAGCCGTCCGCGTTGATCGTGACGTCCACGCGGTCACAGTAGCCCGCGAGCGCCTCGTCGATGGAGTTATCCACGACCTCGCTCACGAGGTGATGCAGCCCCCTTGCATCGGTGGAGCTGATATACATGCCGGGACGCTTGCGGATATGCTCCAGCCCGTCCAGGACCTGGATTTGTTCGGCGCCGTACGCGCCTTCAACTTTATCAGACATAAAAAATACCTTCTCGTAAATTTTCTTTTTTAGCCGTAAAAAATAAAATTTACGACTTTCAGGGCGCCGCCCTCTGCGCGAGGATTTCGCCCACAAAATGGCCCCTCGCGCATTCACCCGCTGAGGTCGCAAGCGACAAATTGAGTACCGCTGCGCAAAAGCGCGGTTTTGCTTGCGGCGTAATTTTTACTTTTCTCGTCCGTTTCTTTTTGAACTGACAAAAACAAACGGACGATTTTCAGAAAAACCCAACAGTCGCCTGCGGCTTTGTGTTCGGTTTTTCTCGCAGCGCGCCATCGCAACAGTTTAGCGCGCGCTGCTTCACTTTTCCGCTTGAGCCAAAGGGTTGGCAAATTGAGTACCGCTGCGGAAAGGCGCGACTTTCCTTGCGGCGTAATTTTTACTTTTCTCGTCCGTTTCTTTTTGAACTGACAAAAACAAACGGACGATTTTCAGAAAAACCCAACAGTCGCCTACGGCTTTGTGTTCGGTTTTTCTCGCCGATGGGTTTAGCAACAATGATAGCCCCATCGGCTCACTTTTCCGCAAAAGCGCTTCCGCGCAAATTAGAATTACCATATTTCTCACAAAAATATTTTCGGAGAAAAGATTTTTGTGAAGAGGAGCCGCAACGGCGCATAGTTGGACTTTGCGTTTGCGCAAAGTCTTGAAAGCAAAGTTTGCGGCGACGAAAAAGGCATAACAAGTGAAGCCTTTTTTCGCATAATTGATAGCAAAGAGCACAGCTTCTCAAGGCTTCTCCTTCGGGGCGAATGTGTGCGTTATGCAGATAGCCGTAGTGCGGCTTCTGCGCACACATGAGCTTAGCGATTTTGCATTTGCGGTGCAAAATCGCTGACCGAAGCACAAGGTCTACTTGTGCGAGAAGCTCCGCCGCAGGCGGTGATGAGGGGTCACCCTGAAACACCAAAGCGCCTATCAACTTGTCGTAACGCACGCACGCGTGCGCGCACGCGCGCGACAGAAAAATCGGGCAAAAACGCCCAAACCTGTATTTATTATACCATATCGGCGCACAAATGTAAATTGTTTCCGCCGCGATTTGACAAAGTTTTTTGCCTTCGCACCAAAAAAGGCGCGTAATTTGCCTTACACGCCTTTTTGATGTGATTTCCGTGGAGGGAATAGCACGCCTCACCAACGCCCCCTGACGGGCATTTTAACGACCCGTGATCAATGCACCCCCTCCCCAAAGATCTCTTGTGCAATCGAGCCGACTTCCTCCGCCGTCTGCGCGGAGAACAGGCGGCGCTTATACTCCGCCGCCCCGGGCATGCCCTTGCAGTAGAACGCCGCCATCTTGCGCATGAACACGACGGCGAAGCGCTCGCCGTACAATTGCTGCGTTTCGGCAAGCTGGCGCGCGAACAACTCTCCCATCGGCGCGGGCGCAGTGCCCGTGAGGTCGCAGAAGATGAGCGGACGATAGAGCGCGGCGCGGGCGATCATCACGCCGTCCGCACCCGTGCGCGCGAGCATCTTTTCCATATCCGGCCTGCTCCAGATGCCGCCGTTGGCGATGACGGGAATATTGACCGCGTTTTTTGCCTCCGCGATCTGCGCATAGTCGGGCGCGCCCGCGTACACCTTGTCGCGCGTTCTGCCGTGGACGGCGATCATGCACGCCCCCGCACCCTCGCACAGGCGCGCGAACTCCGCGGCGATCCTGTGATCCTCGTCCACGCCGATACGAAACTTGACGGAGATGCGCTTGCCGCTCCCGGCGCACGCTGCAATGACCTTCTCCGCGAGGGGCAGATTTTCCATGAGCGCGCTGCCGTCGCCGTTCCTGACGACCTTGGGCATGGGGCAGCCCATGTTGATATCGATGAGGTCGAAGGGGGCTAAATCCTCGCTCTCGCACACCTCGCGCATGAGCGCGGGGTCGCTGCCGAAGATCTGCGCCGCCTTGGGGGATTCGTCCCCGTGGAGAAGCAGCTTTTTGGTCTCCTCGCTGCCGTATAAGAGCCCCTTGCAGCTGACCATCTCCGTGAACGTCAGCCCCGCCCCGAGGCGCGTACACATGCTGCGGAAGGGGTAATTGGTGTACCCCGCGAGCGGCGCGAGAAAGACGTTGTTGGGGCACTTCATGCCCGCGACGACGAACTCAGCCACGCATTGCCTCTTGATAGTAATTCTCAAATTCCTCGGGCGAGAGTGCGTTCACATCCTTGCCGTCCGCGCGCACGATGGTCTCAAATCTGACATACCGTTGCTGCATTTTTTTGACCGTGTCCAGAAGCGCCTGTTCGCAGTCAACGCCCACCGCGCGCCCCAGCCACGCCATGCACATGAGCGCCTCGCCGAGCAGGGAGGCAGTCTTTTGCTTGTCCCCCGCTTCGTTCGCCGCCTTTAAGGCTTCCAGCGAAGTGCGCAGCGACGAGACGGCGCCGTCAAAGGACGCGAACTTCCAGCCGCCCTTCTCCGTACGTTTGGCGATCTTCTGCGCGCGCAGAAGCGCGGGGAACACCGCGGGCACGTCCTCCACCGCGTCCGAGAAGGTCTCCTGATGCTTTTCCTTCATCTTGTTCTTTTCCCAGACGGTGAGCGCGCCGTCCGCTTCCGACGCCTTGTCCTGCCCGAATACATGGGTGTGGCGGGTAATGAGCTTTTCGCAGGTGCCGCTGACGACGTCCGTCATCGTGAAATGCCCGCGCTCCTCCTCGATGAGTGTGTGGAACGCCGCCTGCATCAGGACGTCGCCCGCCTCCTCGCACATTTTGTCGGGATCGTCTAAATCGATGGCGTCCACGAGCTCGTAGGCTTCCTCCAGGCAGTTGATGCGGATGCTCTCGTGCGTCTGCACCCTGTCCCACGGGCAGCCGTCGGGCGCGCGCAGGCGGCGCAGAATGGCGAGCAGATCGTATAAGTCGAACCGCTTTTTTTGCAGCAGCGGCACGTCATATAAAACAAGCGCCGTGTCCACGGTGTAACCGCTCTGACGGTCCAGCTCATAGAGCTTGATCTTTTTGACCTTGCCGCCCGCGACGAGGGCGACGTCCGCCTCATCGCCGAAGCGCTCGGCGAGGGCGAGTTTGACGTCGGACGCAAGGGAGCGGTCGGCGAGATCGTATAAAACGAGAGGCGCAGTGAGTTCACACTCCGCCGCCTCATACGCGGACATGGCAGTGTACGCCCCGAACACGCCCGCGCACGCCGCCGCGGCGGACGCCTTGGAGACGCCGTCGATGACGGCCGTCCTGCCCGTTGCGAGCGCCCTTGCCGCGCCGTCCTCCGTGACGCTGCCGTCCACGCAGTAGCAGACGTTTCCCTCTCTGCCCGCACGGCGCACCTCGCGCACGATGGCGCGGGTGAGCGTCTCATAGGTGCGGCAGCGCTCGTAGAGCGCGTCCAGCGTCTCAAACGGGATGCCCGCCTCCCTCAGACTTTGTACCGACGGATGCGCCGCCGTACGCACGAGGACGCGGTCCGCCTTCCTGAGCGCGTCGAGCGCGCGCTGCGTTACGTCCCCCTTCTGCGCCCCGAGACCGATGATCGTGATCATGTTGTCCCTTCCTTTTCTGTGAATTTTTACCCTTTACAGTATAAAACAAATCGAGGAAAAAGGCAACCAAATAACAGGCGTTGGAGGCGGTCGCCGCGCCGAGGATGCCGTAGGACGCATTGCCCACGAGCAGAAGCTGCAGCCCCGTCTTGACGAGCACGGCAAGCAGCATGGCGAGCGCGGCGCGCTTTGCGAGCCCCATGGCGGTGAGACAGGCGGCGAGGGTGTCGACGGCGGCGAGCGTCGCCGCGGACACGCTGCTCAGCCGCAGAAGGCGTACAAGCAGCGCCGCGTCCCCCGCCGGGAGTGCGGGATAGAGAAGGTGCACGACGAGCGGCGCAAAGGCAAACAGCGCCGCCGCACAGGGCAGGGCGAGCGCAAGGCAGGCACACAGCGAAAACAGGGCGCGTTCCCGCCCGCGCGCCTCCTCGCCCCGCGCAAAACAGGCGGCGATCGTCGGCACGGACGCGGCGACCAGCCCCGCACACAGCGTCGCGGGGAGGTTGACGAGGGACAGGGCGCTCCCTGCAAACAGCCCGTAGAGGGACACGGCGCGCGAAGTATGGCGGGCAAGCAGGCGCACGATGAGCACGCTGTCCAGCATCTGCGAGAGGGGCAGCAGCGCCGCCGACGCCATGACGGGCAGCGCCGCATAGAAAAGCGTGCCCGTGCCCGCACGCCCGACATACAAAAAGCGCTCCCTCGCGCGCGGACGCGCGGCAAGGAAGAAAAGGGCGACGACTTCGGAGAGCGTCACCGCAAACAGCGCGCCGCGCGCCGCCAAAACCGGGTCATGGGAAAAGCGGGAGGCGGCAAACAGTCCCGCGCCCACTTTGACGAGCTGTTCGACGACCTCGGAGAGCGCCGTAGGCGACATGACGCCCCTGCCCTGCCAGTACCCCCGGAGCACCGCGATGAGCGCGACGGGCAGGACGGCAGGCGCAAGCGCAAGGTAGCACTGCGCGAGGGCATCCTCCCCCTGCAAGGCGGCGACGGGCAGGGCGAGCGCCGCCATCATCGCCGACCCACCCAACCCCAAAAGGGCGAACAGTTTGACGGCGTCACGCAGGACGGACTGCCCGCTCCGCCCCGCGGCGCACTCCGCCGCGACCGCCCGCGCCACGACCGTCGGGATACCCACCGAGGAGAAGGTGAGCATCAGGCAAAAGAGCGGGTACGCCATCTGATACAGTCCCGCGCCGTACCCGCCCAGAAAGTTGGCGAGCGGGATGCGGTAAGCAACGCCGATCGCCTTGGCGGCAAGTCCCCCAAGGGAGACGATCGCCGCATTTTTCAAGAACCCGAAATACTTCTTCACGTCTCCCCCTTTCGTCTGACCCGGTCACGATTTTTGCGACCGTTTGGCATATTTTCGTCCCAAAGCCCCTTGTGCACTCCTTTCAGGGCGGACTCAGTCAAACTGGCTGGCGATGATGTCCGCCGTGAGGCGGGCGAGTTTGACACAGGACGCCTCCATCACCGCGCCCGTCTCCTCGCTCAGCAGCACGACCGCGCCGAGGCAGTCCCCGCCCGCGACGATGGGCACGATGAGCTGCGCCGTGTAGTTATTTTCCGCGTCCCTGACGACGGGCAGGATATTGCCGCCCTCGGCGAGGCTCGCCACATGGCTGGAGCGCGACGCCATGAGGTCGGTGAACGCGTCCGAGACGGCGTGCCCCAGAAGCCCCTTCTTACCCGCGCCCGCGGCGTGCAGGACGTTGTCCGTATCGCAGATCGCGGCGAGATAGCCGCTCTGATCATGCAGCGACTTTGCCGTCCCCTCCGAAAAACGCTCCACCGACGCGATGGGCGAATACTTTTTGAGCATGAGTTCGTCCCGATCGGTGAACAGTTCCAGGGGATCGCCCTCGCGGATGCGCAAAGTCCTTCGTATCTCCTTGGGAATGACGACGCGCCCGAGCTCGTCGATCCTTCTCACAATTCCCGTTGCTTTCATAGAAACCTCCGTATATTGTCATTATGCACCGGCCAAAAATTTCTATGCGAAACAAGGGCGGCGTTTCGCAATGCGAAACGCCGCCCCGTTGAAAAGGCGTATATATGACCCGCAAATGGCGGGGCGCTTACTTCTCCTCGGAAGCCTCTTTTGCAGCGCTCTCAGTCGTTTCGGCGCTCTCGGCCTTTTCCTGCTTCTTGCCCTCCAGATAGCGGTAGAGCAGCGCCGCAGCCGAATACGACGAGCAGCATGGTGCCGACAAATTCGGCGACACATTTCTTGGTAAGTGACATACTTTTTCTCTCCTTTGCAGAATCTTCTCGGAACAGCCCGCATTGCCGCGCGCCGTTTTGCGCCGCGGCGTGACAGCACCCTGTTTTCCTCTGCCCCTATATGATATACCTTCCGGGACAAATTGCAAAGAAATTCGCAAAAAAATTTTGTCAGAATGGGAAAAAATATAAAAATCCTGTCAAAAATGATTGCCTTGCGCGCAGCGCAGTGCTATAATGCGGAGCCGGAAAGGAAGTTTCTTATGGTTGACATCATCATAAAAGTACTGCTCATCATGCTCGTTCTGTTTGCCTTCGCGCTTCCGGGGTTTATCCTCACCAAGACGGGGCTCGTCCGCGAAGACAGCCTGTATTCCATCTCCAATATTCTGCTGTGCTTTGCGCAGCCGCTGCTCATCATCAAGGCGTTCGCGGTCGACCCCATTGCGCCGACGGGCGAAACGCTGCTGAATTTCCTGTGGGTGTTCCTGCTCTCGATCGCGGCGATCTTTCTGACGTTCGGCGCGTCCAAACTGTGCTTTCTCTTTATGAAGGGGGAGGAAAAGCGGCGCAAGCGGGACGTCCTCGTGTTCATCGGGGCCTTTTCCAACTGCGCGTTCGTCGGCATCCCCTTTGTCGACATGTTCACGGGCGGCGACTCCGAGGCGATGATGTACGTCACCGTGTTCAACGTCGTCTTCAATCTGCTCATCTGGACGCTGGGCGCATACCTCATCACGCAGGACAAAAAGCAGATCTCGCTGAAAAAAGCGCTGCTCAATCCCTGCACGATCGGTTCCGTCATCGGGTTTATCCTCTTTCTCGTGCCGGAGATCAATATCTTCAACATGGACGAAGTTGCAGAGCTCCGGCAGATCGTCACCTATGCGGGCGGCATGACCGCGCCCCTCTCCATGCTTATGGTGGGCGTGCGCGTCGCCTCACTCTCGCCGCGCGCGCTGTTCTGCGATAAGACGATCTACCTTGCGGCGTTCGTGCGCCTCATCCTCTCCGCGGCGCTCACCTATCTGCTCATCCTGCCTTTCAAGCTGACGGGCGTCTTTGCAGACACCCCCTATGTCCTGCTCGCCCCCGTCATCGCCATGGCGATGCCGCCCGCCGCGAGCGTGGTCGCCTTTGCCGAAAAAATGGACGGCGAAAAACAGTTCTCCGCCGCCGCTTACGCGACGGGGACCATTCTCTCCGTCGTCACGCTGCCCTTTGTCATGTTCCTTGTGACCCTGTAAAATTTTCCATATCATAGAGCGCGGCGCGCGTCCCTTCCGGGACGCGCGCCGCGCTTTTTCGTCTGTTTTACAGCCCGTACTCCTTGGCAAGCTTTTGGAAGGCGGGAAGGCTGTTTTGTATGGTTTCCTTCGCGACGCAGTAGGAGATGCGCACATACCCCTCCACGCCGAAGCTATCGGACGGGACGAGGAGCAGTTCGTACTTCCTGGCGCGCTCGCAGAACGCCTTGGCGTCCGGCTCGGGGGACTTCATAAACAGGTAGAACGCCCCCTCGGGCGGGATGCAGGTGAAGCCGTCCTGCACAAGCGCGTTGTACAGCAGATCGCGGTTTTCGCGGTAGGCGGCAATGTCGCCCGACTGTCCCAGGCACTTCGCCGTGACGCGCTGAAAGAGCGAGGGCGCGCAGACATACCCCTGCGCCCTGCCCGCGCCGCAGACGGCGGCAAACAGCGCCTCCGCGTTTTCGCACTGCGGCGAGACTGCGATATAGCCGATGCGCTCGCCCGCAAGAGAGAGGGCCTTGGAAAAGGAGTAGCAGACGACCGTATGCGGATAGAGCGCCATGAGATAGGGCACCTGCGCACCGTAGGTGAGTTCGCGGTATGGCTCGTCCTCAATGAGCACGATTTTTGAGGCACGTCCCTCGTTTTTGTGCACCAACATGGCGGCAAGGGCGGCGAGT
>DXBS01000061.1 GCA_019116405.1 Candidatus Gallimonas intestinigallinarum
ACAAAAATGGTGGAAGTGAGCGCGCAGCCCTTGGCGCCTCTGCGGGAAAAGAGCGCGACGAGCATGAGGATGAGAGATAAAATCAGCGTCAGACACACGAGTATGACGGCTGCATATTCTACGATGAGCAGCAGCTCGCCGCCCGTAAACAGGTCAACGTGGAAGGTGACAAAGCCTGCAAACATGCTTTGGAAGTATGCGACGAGATATCCCAGAAGCGACCCCGAAAGCAGTCCCGTATTCGGCACGACGACCCAAGGCAGAAGATTGCCGATGAGCCCTGCGAACAGTCCGCCCGCAGCGGCAAGGAAGGCAAGCACGGCAAGGACACGGTACCCCGCAACACCCTCGCGTGCGACCGTGTCCGTATGCTCTTGTGACATGTTTGGATCTTGGCGTTGACGCATGTATGTTTACTCCCGAAATGATGGGCAAATCCCCAGTTTTCTATATTATATCACGAAACGCGCCAAAGGTCAATGCCTCTGCCGGAAAATCTTGCGCCCGAAGCGGCGTAAATTGCGCCATGGTCGGGGGGAATTTGTGCCATGGGCGGGAAAACACGTCAAAAATGCGGACATGGTCAAAAGAATCGCAAAAATATCTTGTAATTTACACACAGACATGGTATAATTTTCCATGGATATCGGTACAATGCACAAGGGGGATGCAGACATGGATCATGTGTTCGCGCAGCTGAAAAAGCTCCTCGGGGACATCGGCGAAAAGACGGGGGTCCGTGTGCGCCTTGCCCCGGGCGGCGGGGAGGAGACTGCGTTCCCGCTGGAGTTCTGCGGCAGGACGCAGACGGCGTATCTGGACGGTGCCGGAGAGGAGGCGGCGCGCACGGCTAAGCTTGTGCACTACCTCGTCGCCAATGCCGATGCGCGGACGTTTGCCGACCGCGACGAACAGCTCAGAAGCATTCTTTTAGGGGAGGGGAGCGAGTGGGATACCTTCCGCTTCATCACGCGCTGTCTCGCCCATAACGGCGCCTGTACCGCGCTCGATGTCCTGCCCGAAAAGCGCCCCGCAGAGGCGTTTGAACTCATCAAGGGCTGTATCGCGGAGTCGCACGATCTGGTCGTCAGAATGGACAAGTCGCGCCTTGCCGTCGTCCGCTTTTCCGATGACGAGCAGAGCGCGTACGACTTCGGGCAGTTCCTGTGGCAGTCCATGTACGAGGAACTGGGCGTTCAGGCAAGCATCGGGATCGGCTGCGAGGTCTCGTCCTTTTCGGAGATCGTGCTCTCCTACGGGCAGGCGGTGACAGCCGTCAGGATGGGCGCCATGTTCCGCGATACGGGCGAGGTGCATTCCTACCGCGAATATCTTCTCGTCAAGATGCTGGAGGACGTGCCTCGTACGCGGCTGGAGGAATACATGATGCAGTTCCGCCTCAAGGATATTGAGGAAGTGTTCGGCGATCGGGAGATGACGGCGACGGCGGAGGCCTTCCTCGAGTGCGATCTCAACATCTCGGAGACCAGCCGAAAGCTGTATATGCACCGCAATACCCTCATGTACCGCCTCGACAAGATCGAGCGCGTCACGGGATTGAATATACGAAAATTTTCAGATGCGGTGACCTTCCGCGTGCTGTCCGTGCTCTATCATCTGTCACAGCAGCAAAAGTGACGCCGCATACAAGGAGGATTTATGCAGCAGGAAGAAGATCAGAAAAACACGCAGGGCGACGAGAGCTCGTTCTGGGAGCCCGCGCCGCAGCAGATACAGCAGGCGCCGTCGGGGGCGCCCGCGCCCGGGAAGCGCTCCGTCGCAAAGCGCATCTGTGCCGTCGTGCTCGCCGTCCTTCTCATGGGCATCGGCGCCATTGTCGGCTGGCTCGCGACCTACTACTCCACCGATCCGCGCATCCGCGAACTGCAATGGATGCTGGGAGTGCTGGAGTCCGAGCACTATCAGGACGTGGACATAGACGAGGTATACGGGGACATCTATGACGCCGTCATGCCCGATATCTTCAGCTCCTACTATACGCCCGATGAATATGAACTCATCATCGAACAGAGCCAGGGCGTCAACCGCGGCATCGGCGTCACGCTCGCGCGGGAGCCGGACGGCAGCACACTGCTCTATACCGTCGTGGAGAACTCCCCCGCGCAGCTTGCCGGGCTGAGAAAGGGCATGTACCTTCTGGGCTACTCCGCCGTCGGCGAGGAGATGCAGACGGGCACGACGGACGATATTCTGGCGTTCATCAGCGCGCAGGAGGGCGAGTTCTGCCTGTACGCGGGCTATGAAAAGGACGCTTCGCAGGCGAGTGCATATACCATGCAGCGCGAGGTGTACCATGCCGGCTACTGCGTCTACCGCGACAGCGAGACGTCGTACGCCCTGCGCGACGATCCGGACGGCGGGGAAAATGCCATCTTCGCGGAGACGTATGAGCCGCTCGAGGGCTTGGACGACTCCACTGCATATATCCGGCTGGACAGTTTTGACGGGCAGTGCGCGCAGGAATTTGCCTACGCCATGCAGGTGATGCAGGAGCAGGGCAGGACCAATCTCATCCTCGATCTGCGCGGCAACGGCGGCGGGTACCTGTCCGATCTGCAGATGATCGCGTCCTATTTCACGAAAAATACGGACGACACAACGCCCGTCGTCGCCTATGCGCAGTATCGTGACGGCATGCGCATCAATTACACGGCGCAGGGCAACTATTATGATGCCTATTTCACCGAGGATTCGCAGATCACGGTGCTCGCGGACGAGGGTTCCGCCTCGGCGTCCGAGTGCCTCATCGGCGCGATGATCGACTACGGCGCGATCGACTATTCGGACATCTATCTGCGCAAGGATTCGGGCGCGAGCGACTGTGCGACCTACGGCAAGGGCGTCATGCAGTCCATGTTCACCTCGCCCCAGGGCGGCGTGTTCCAGCTCACCGTCGCGCGCATCTACTGGCCGGTCAGCGGCAAGTGCATCCACGGCACGGGCGTGCGCGAGAGCGACGGCGCCAACGGCGTCGTGGCGCCCTATCTGCCCGGCGAGACGGATGTCATGCTGGAATCGGTGCTTGCAAGCGTCTGCTCCTAACGGGAGAAGCGGCGCAGATATTCTTCAAAAATACGCATATCGGGCGGCGCTTCCTGCGCCGCCCGTTTTGTCTGCGCTTCCTGCTCGGGCGGCGTCTTGGGCGGCGCCTGTTGTTCGGGCTGCGCGGGGCCGGGCTGCATGCCCTGCATGGAAAAGAGGGTGACAAGCAGCTCACGGTTTTCGCGGTAAAAGCTCAGAAATTTGTCCAGGGCGGCCTTTTGGTCGTCCTTTTGCAGGAATGTGAGTAGCACCAGAAGAAGCAAAGGTTGCATGCTCCATCCTATGCGCAAAAAAAGGGCGGCGTGCAAGGGACACGGCCGCCCGCACCTGCATACAATGGAGAATGGAGGTGACTATGAAAGATTTTGCAAGTTTCACGGGGGCGGGCGTGCCGCAGGAGTTTTTAGCCGAGGCGCAGTCGATCGCGGCGCAGATGGACGGCAAGAGCGAAGCGGAACTTCTGCGCAATATTTACGCCCGTGCCGTGGAGGGCAAACGGGCGGGGACGCTCACGAACAGCGAGATCGATGCATTTGTCGCGCAGTTCGCGCCCATGCTGGACGCGGGCAAGCGCAAAAAGCTGTATAAGGTTGCGGAAGAGATCAAGCGGATGTGACGATGTCCCTGAGCGTGGCGATCAGCGCGTCCGCCTCCGCCTTCCCCTGAAAGGGGGAGAAGGAGGCGCGCACCAGCCCTGCGGGGAAGGTCCCCAGCGCCTTGTGCGCGAGGGGCGCGCAGTGCAGTCCGCCGCGCACCGCAATGCCGCGCTCGTTGAGCAGTCCCGCGAGCGTTTCGGACGGGATGCGCTCGTGCGAAAATGCGGCGATGCCGCAGGCATTGGGCAAAAAGTAGCTGTGGCAGCCGTCCATGGCGACGAGCGCGTCATAGAGGCGCGCCGTCAGTTCGATGAGCCGCCTCGCGCCCTCGCTGCGGCGGGCGCGCACCAGAAGCGCGCCTTCGAACAGAGAACAGATCGCGGGATAGGAGAGCGTCCCGCTCTCCAGGCGGTCGGGGTAGAAAGCGGGCATGGCAAGGTCGTGGCTCTCGCTGCCCGTCCCGCCGAAGAGGACGGGATCGGGGTCCACGCGCTCGGAAAAGAGCAGCGCGCCCGCGCCCTGAATGGCGTGCAGCCCCTTGTGCCCCGCCAGGGCAAGCGCGTCGATGCCCGTTTCGCGCATGTCGATGGGCAGGTGACCCGCGCCCTGCGCCCCGTCCGCAAACAGCAGGACGCGCGCGGGAATGCGGGCGCGTACGGCGTGCAGGTCGGGGCATTCCCCCGTCACGTTGGAGGCGGTCGTCACGCAGACGGCCTTTGTCTCCGGCTTTACGAGCGCCGCGATCGCCTCGGGCAGGAGTTTTCCGCCCGTCAGCGGGGCAACGTCATAGCGCACGCGCCGCGTCCTGCGCAAAAATTCCAGGGGACGCAGCACGGAATTGTGCTCCAGACAGGTCGTCACGACGTGATCGCCCGCATGCAGTGTCCCGAGCAGCATGATATTGAGTGCCTCGGTACAGTTCTTGGTAAAGACGACGCGCTCAAAGCCGTACCCGCCGAACAGGTCAGATAGAAGGCGTCGGCAGGCAAGCACGCGCTCGGCGGCGGCAATGGAGGCATCGTGTCCGCTCCGCCCGGGATTGGCGCACGCCTTCATGGCGGCGAGCACGGCGTTTTGGACGGCGGCGGGCTTTTCGCCGCCCGTCGCGGCATTATCGAGATAGATCATACCTCTATATATACAGGCGAAAGGAAAAAAATATACGAAGGGGGAGGGAAAACATGACCGTACTTGCGGTATTTCGTTCGCGGGCGCAGGCGCTCGATGCAATCGCCCTGTGCAAGAGCGCGGGCGTGCCTGCGCGGGCAGTCGCAACGCCTCAGGAGGCGGGCTGCGGCTGCGGGCTCTCCGCGGCGTTCGATCTGCGCTTCCTGCCGCGCGTCAAAAAGCTGCTGTCATCCGGGCGGTATTCGTCCTTTCAGGCATTTTACAGGGATTGCGGCGGCGTTTTTGTCCGCTGCTGAACTTGCCTTTTTGCGTGCGCCGTGATATAATGTGCGTATGAGTCACACGCAGGAAATACTGACATTGCTGGAGCGCATGTACCCCGACGCCGCGCCCGCGCTCAAATTCCGCTCGCCGTACGAGCTGCTCGTCGCGGTCATTTTGTCTGCACAGTGCACGGACGAGCGCGTCAATAAGGTGACGGATGTCCTCTTTGCGCAGTATAATACGCCGGAGAAGATGCTCACGCTCTCGCAGGAGGAACTGGAAAAATATATCTACTCCTGCGGGTTTTATCACAACAAGGCAAAGCACATTCTGTCCGCCTCGCGCGATATCCTGGAAAAGTACCACGGCGAGGTGCCCGCCACGCTGGAGGAGCTGCGCACGCTCGCGGGCGTGGGCAGAAAGACGGCGAACGTCGTCTACGCGGTCGCCTTCCACGGGGACGCGATCGCCGTGGACACGCACGTCTTCCGCGTCGCCAACCGCCTGGGACTCGCCAAGGGCAGCACGCCCGAGAAGGTGGAGGAGGGCCTGTGTGCCGTCATTCCCAAACATCTGTGGTCCAGGGCGCACCACTGGCTCATCTTTCACGGCAGAAGAGTGTGCCATTCCCAGCGTCCCGACTGCGAACATTGTCCGCTCGCACCGCTGTGCGAATATTACGCGGGACGTGGCTGATCGCGCATAAAAGTGCCTCCTCTTCCCATACTGCGGGAAAGGAGGCTGTTTTTATGACAAATTTGACGGCAAAGGATCTGGACGTCCTCACCCATCTTCTGACGGGCGAGGAGATCGCCTGCAAAAAGGCGCGCATCTATGCCAACACGCTCACCGATCAGGCACTCGCGCAGGAAATGTCGGACATCGCGCAGGCGCACGCGCAGCGTTTTTGCGCACTGTACAAAATGTTGGGAGGGAAGGGATGAAACAATCGAAGAAGGATATCATGCTCTGTGAAAAGGACGCGCTGCAAGATCTGCTGGATGCGGAAAAACTGCTCATGAACTACTACGCCACGGCGCTCACAGAGGGCAGCTGCAAGCCCCTGCGCCGTCAGTTGTATCAGCTCTACGGCGAACACGCGGACACGCAGTTTCTCGTCTTTGAGCAGATGTGCAACCGCGGTTACTACGAGGTCATGCCTGCGGACAAGATGCTGATCGATCAGAAGACGGAGATGTTCTCCAAAGTGCAAAAACAGATCGCCGCAGAAAATCAGGCTTGACAGGATAAAAAAGCCGTGATATACTATCCCTGTAAGAGGGAGGTGCGTTATGAAGAAGGTACAGGAGAACGTTGACCGCGTCGATCAGGACGCGTACAAACGCGAACAGGAGCGCATCGCGCGGGAGCGCGAGGCGATCGCGGAGATGGCAGGCATGTCCGCCGAAGAGACCAAGGAAGCAGGGCGCAAAAAGAGCGCCGATCGGGACAAGGAATAAAACGTTTCTCCCGGCACATCCTGTGTATGGGGGGAAGGTATGAAGAAGCAAACGTACGCGCACAATCCGCACTACTGCATGATCCGTCCCGACGCGGACACCGATGAGGACAACGCGGATGACGATATCGTCTCCACGGGACAGAGCTGACGTGCGGACAAATCACAAAAGAGAGGGGCAGACGCTTGGCGTCTGCCCCTGTTTCGTATAAAAAATTAAATTATTCCTCTTCGATCTTGCCGATGCCGTAGGTGATCTGCATCAGGCGCTTGTTCATGGGCGTGGGCGCAAGCTGGATGAGGTACTGCCCGTCCATCATGGTCGTCATGCCCATGCTCCAGCCCGCCTGCAGGGTGTCGGTGTTGTAGGTGATGAGCATGGGGATGCGCTCCCAGTCCCCTTCGCCGTAGTTGTAGTTGACGTGGTACCACCCGGGGTCGCGCATGCCGATATGCTCGCCCTCGCGCTTGGCAGTGACGATGACCGTGCCGTTTTTCCCGCCCTGCGGCACCCAGATGACGTAGGGCATGCTCCCCAGGAACAGCCCGTCCTTGGTCTCCACGCGTTTTCCCTGCGAGAGAGGATAACCCCAATCGATGCCGTCGTCCGAGAGTTTGCAGTAGATATCGCAGCTCGGGTAGCCGACGATCTCGTAGACCATAATGTACTTGCCGTTGCCCATGCGCGTGACGACGGGCATGCCGGGGCGCAGCGTCCTGTCTGGCACGGTGACGGTGTACTTAACGTCGCTCCACGTCCTGCCGCCGTCCTCCGAGGTGACGAGCGCGAGCGTCTGATTGAATCTGGGGTCGGTGTGCGGGCGCTCGTCCGTGAACGCAACGACGATCCTGCCGTAGGCGTCCAGATAGATATTGGGTTCCCACACGGGGCCGAGCGCGTCAAAGTTCTGCTCGACGGGCGGACCGCCCTGTACGACGGAGGAGCGGAACTCCCACGTCTTGCCGTGATCGCGGCTGATATAGAAGGATAGTTCAGTCGTCGCAAAGGTGAGCGGGACGGAATTGCCGCACATGACGATGGTTCCTGCGGGCAGGTCTGAGCAAGCCTGCGGCAGTTCGTAGATGTGCGGCTGGAAGCGGATGCCGTAGCCGTTCTGCGTGTCCTCGATCTGAGAATACTTCTCCCACGTCACGCCGTGGTCTTTGGAACACATGACGGGCACGACGGGCGGCTCCTTGATCGTGGAATGGTCAAAGGTCGCAAGCAGCATGCCGTTCAGTTCCCCCGCATGGTGCAGTTCGATGACGCGCGGATAGAGCACGCCCGACGTATTGGAATACACTTCCTCGTCGCGCGGAGTAAAGACTACGCCCATGTTCTCTCGTCTTATGTTGATTGCCATAAAGTTATCCCCCTGAAAAAATAATAAAACGTCCCTATTAAGGAACGCAGATTTTCCGCTTTACAAGTCTTGCCGAGCGTTCTCACTGCAACGATTGTATCACAGCTTCGCGGGAATTTCAAGACCTTTGTCAAATTTTGTCTCCCGCATTGCAAAATTTGTGCAGAAGCGCACCTTTGCACGGGAGAATGATTGTCTTTTCGGGCAAAGTATAGTATAATAGTGCGGCTATGGAAAAGTTCTACGCATATCTTGACAGAATGAAATTCATCAAGCGCTGGCAGCTTATGCGCTCCACGCGCGAAGAAAATATCATGGAGCACTCCCACCAGGTCGCCGTGCTGACGCACGCCCTTGCCGTCATCGAAAACAAGGTGTACGGCGGGAACGTTGACGTGGAGCGCGCGGTATTGTACGCGCTCTATCACGAGGTCAGCGAGGTTATGACGGGGGACATGCCCACGCCCGTCAAGTACTTCAACCGTCAGCTGCACGGCGAGTACGCCAAAGTGGAGCAGCTCGCCGTCGACCGCATCGCCGCGACCCTGCCTGAACCTGTCAGAGTGGAACTGTATCCCTGTTTGCAAGCGGACAAGGATTGCGCGGAATACGCCTTCGTCAAGGCGGCGGACAAGCTCTCCGCATATATCAAGTGCCTGGAGGAGCTGCGCTCGGGTAATTCCGAATTTATTCAGGCAAAGCGGACCATTGAGGACGCGCTGCACGAAAAGCACATGCGTTCGGTCGAGTACTTCTTCGAGCACTTTATCCCTGCGTTTGATCTGACGCTGGACGAGCTGGAAGGTCTCTGATTTTTTGAAAAGCATTTCTCGTGTGATACGTTGTCGGGCTTGCGTTTTGCCTTGGTACTTCGCGCAGAGCGCTCGTGCAACGCGTCGTCGGAAGCCTTCTGCAAGCAGGGCTTTCTCCTTGCGTTGGTTACGTACGCTTTGTACGCGCCCTGCGGCAAATCCGCGCCCTCCTCGTCTGACACGGAACTGCTTTCCAAAAGGAGAATGCGGTATTTGCGTGATACGTTGCCGCGCTCCGGCAAGTTTCGGTCATTTACCCGAAAGTAAACTCCCTCAACTTTTCCTCGCGCTCCTCGCCTGACGCGAATCTACGTCCCAAAGGGGGCAAGCTACATTTCTCGCGAGCTCTTCCTATAAAATTCCAAATTTGAGAGAATAGGTGAACCAATGCGATTCAAATGGTACGGCACGGCGACGCTTTTGCTGGAGAGCGGGAACACCCGTCTGCTCATCGACCCATACCTCAAAGAGTATTCGCCCGTTGCGCCCGTCCCGCTTGCGGAGGCGCGCACGGCGGATGCCATCTTCATCACCCACCCGCACCTCGACCACTTTCAGGACGTGGACGCCTTTTCCGAGGGCGTGCGCCCCGTCTATGTCTCGGCAACGGGCATCTCCCATGCCAAAAAGAACGGACTGAACGGGGCGTGCATGCACCGCATCAAGGCGGGGGACGAGGTCAAAATCGGCCCGTTCACGGTACGCGTTTTTCCCGCACGTCACTGCGTTTTTGATGCCGCGACCATCCTGCGCGTCGTCTTTTCGCTGCGTATCTGGCTGCACGCGGGGGACTGCATCGCGCTCCTGAAAGCTGCCAAGCGCTTCCGCATCGACAAGAGCGACGTGCTCGCCTTTGAGATCTCGGACGGCTGGAAGTCTGTCATGGTCTTTGGCTCCGCAGGCATGGACAGAAGGGTCAGTTATCCGCAGGGGGCAGATCTGCTGTTCTTTCCCTATCAGGGCAGGGCGCGCATGGATCGGGAGATGCTTCCCTTTCTGGACGCCCTCAAGCCTAAGGCGGTCACGATCGATCACTTTGACGACGCCTTTCCGCCCATCACCCACCGCATCAACGCAAAGCGATTTGTCCCGGCAGTCAAAAAGCGCCTGCCCGAGGCAAGCGCCTTTGTGCCCGAGGAGAACGTCTGGTACGACGTTTAATCGGAAATTTCGTGGAAGAGGACGGGTTGCGCCTGCGCAGTGCAGACAGCAATCGTGCAGTCCGCCTGCTCATAAAAGGCAATCGCCGCGTTGACGGGCGCCCTATTTTGCAAGAGGACGCCCCGCTCAAAGCGCAACGCCTGCAAAAGCGCCGCGAGCGAATCGCCGAGGTATTTGACATACGCCTCCTTCGCCGTCCACAGGCGGAAGAAGTCCTCCTCCCGCTCCGCTTCGCTCAGGCGGCGCAGCACCGCCTGCGGAAGGGGACGCCCTCGCCACTCGGCATCCAGCCCGATCTCCGCTTCGGAGAAGGCGGCAAAGGTGTGCCCGCCCGTGTGCGACAGGCTGAAAAAGGGCGGCGCGCCGCAGAGCAGGGGCTTCCCGTGTGCGTTGCGCGTAAATTCTGGCGCGAAAATGCCATACCGTTCCCGCAAAATGCGCGCCACAAAGGCTTCGCTTTGGACGGGTTTGGTCGTATAGAATACGTCAATCATACCGACAGTATATCATATCGGAGGGAAAAAGTAAATGACGAGAGCACAACAGGCAAAGGAGAATTTTCTGCACGGACTCAACTGCTCGCAGGCAGTTGCGATGGCGTTTGCCGACCTTCTGGACGTGCCCGAAGGGACACTCAAAGCGGCACTATTGCCGCTGGGTGGCGGCATGGGCAGGCTGCGCGAGACGTGCGGCACGGTCTCGGGCGCGGCGGTCACACTGGGGCTGCTGTTTCCCGGGATGACCAAGCCGGAGATGTACGCCCTCGTCCAGGAACTGGCGCGCCGCTTCCGGGCAAAGAACGGCAGCATCAACTGCGGGCAGCTCCTCTTGGGCGCGGGGCTTCCCGTGGACACTTCGCCCAATCCCGAGGCGCGCACAGAGGCATACTACAAAAAGCGCCCCTGCCCCGACCTCGTGTACGACGCGGCGGAGATCGTTGAAGCGCTCTGCATGGAGAAGGGCAGGATCTGACGGGGCTTTCGCAAAAAAAGACGCAATATACGGCGCGGCGGCGCGGGCAGAATGCCCGCGCCGCCGCGCGTTAATAAAATGCGCGCCCTCCGCAAACATTGCGGAGGGCGCGCCGTCGTAAAGTCGTCTTAAAATGCAAATTACAGGTCGATGCCGATCTTGGTGCAGGGGACGCTGTCCGAGAGCACCTCGGCAATCGAGTACTTTGCGTTGGCAATGTAGATGGTCGTGCCCTGCGCGGCGGCGTCCTTGACGTACTCCAGCTTGGCGCGCGCGCCGTTCGCGCCCGCACGCGATGCGCCGACGCAGTACTTCTTGTGCTCTTCGATGTTCTCGGTGAGTTCGTAGGCGTCCTTCCCGCTGATTTTTTTGACGAGCGTCGTCTCGTTGTCGGGGTCGAGGTAGATGCCGTCCACGCTCGTGAAGATGAGGAGCGTCCTTGCCCGCACGAGGCAGGCGATGCGGGAGGCGGTCTCGTCGTTGTCCACGCACTCAAAGACGCGCTTTTTGTCGTGGGAGAGCGCAAGCAGCTCTAAGCGCCTGTTCTCCTCCGAGGACACGGCGTCGTTGTAGTTGACGATGGGAATGGCGTTCTGTTCGCGGCAGCGCAGCAGCAGGCCCTTTAAGTGCTCGCTCTTTTGCTCGTCGTTGAAGTGCTGGTGCTCGACGAGCACCTGCCGCACCGAGTACGCGGGGTCGACAAACTGGCGGTAGGTCTGCATCAGAATCGTCTGACCCTGCGCCGCGTAGTCCGTCTTGGCGTGCTCTCCCGCGATCTCCCTGCCCGTGCGCTGCATGTAGTCCAGCCGTCCGATCTCCGTCGCGCCGCTCGATACCCAGATATACCCCGGGCGCAGCTCGCGCGAGAGGCGCGCCACCCGCGTATAGTCGATGATGCCCGCCTTGCGGTCGATGAGCGCCATCGAGCCGATCTTTCCCACCAGTTCAAAATCAAAAGTCATCCTTCTTCCTCCGCCCGTCACATGAAGGGCGCACTTTTTACCAATACTATCGGCATGAAGAAACTTCTGCCTGCACTCTTTTTTCTTTTGTTTCTGCCGCCCGTTCTGACGGGCTGTTCCGTCTCCGACATGAGTTCGCTCACCGAGTTCTCCCGCCCCTATGTGGGCGAGTACGCCTGCGAGGAGCTTCGCCTCGGGGAGGAGGACATGTTAGATCGCTTTGAATACGTCCGCCTGACGCTCGGCCCCGACGGGGATGCGCAGCTCACCTGGCGCACCATGGAGGGCGGCGAGGGCGCAACTTTGCTGTATTACAAGATGCGCGAGGGAAGAATCACGCTCTCCAAGGCGGGGCGCATGGGCGCGTACACCTTCCCCGTGGAGCAGGGCGCGATCGTCATCACGCACAACATAATCGGGCGCATGCTCTATGCGAAATTCCGCATGTGATCACATGAGCGGAATGTTCTCATTTTTGCACAACGTATGCGTTTTTTCGTCCCAAACGGAGACTTGCACTTCGCCGATATGCACCTTGTTCAGCATGATCATGCAAAGGCGGGACTGCCCGATGCCGCCGCCCATCGTCAGGGGCAGTTCGCCCGCGGCGAGCGCCCTGTGAAAGGGCAGCTTGAGTCGATCTGTGCAGCCCTCCGCCTCCAGCTGAGCGATAAGGCTTGTTTCGTCCACGCGGATGCCCATGCTGCTCAGCTCGAACGCGCAGTCGAGGGGGGGATAGTAGACGAGGATGTCGCCGTTTAAGTTCCAGTCGTCATAATCGGGCGCTCTGCCGTCGTGCTTGCTGCCCGATCTGAGTTTGCCGCCGATATTCTTCAAGAACACCGCGCCGTACTTTCTGACCGCCTCCCGCTCGCGCGCCTTGGGGGTGAGGCCCGGGAAGGCGTCCTCCAATTCCTGCGTCGTCACAAAGGAGATCTTCTCGGGGAAGTAGTTCTCCAGCGCGGGGAAGGCGTCGCAGATGCCTTGCGCCGTCTGCCGCATGACCGCATAGATGGTGCGCACCGTCGCCTCTAAAAAGGCGGGCGTTCTGTCCTCGCGTGCGATGACCTTCTCCCAGTCCCACTGGTCGACGTACACGGAGTGCAGTTCGTCCAGTTCCTCGTCGCGGCGGATGGCGTTCATGTCGCAGTAAAGGCCGCGGTGGACGGGGAACCCATATTTTTTCAGCGCATAGCGCTTCCACTTGGCGAGCGAATGAACGATCTCCACCGTGGAGCCCGTCGCCTTCACGTCAAAGCTGACGGGGCGCTCCACGCCGTTCAGATCGTCGTTGATTCCGCTGCCCGCGGGCACAAAGAGGGGCGCGCTGACGCGCGTCAAATCGAGCGCCTGCGCAAGATTTTTCTCAAAGGCATCCTTTACCTGCTTGATGGCAAGTTCGGTCTCTATAAGATCGAGTCTGGATTGATACATAAATAGCCTCCCGACGAGACGTTTTCGGATAGTATAGCACACTTTTTTCAAAAAGGCGAACGATTGCGCAGGATTCTTCAAAAGTTGCGCGATTTCCCGCAAAGCATTGAACGAATGTTTGCAATTTGCGGCGCAGTGTGCTATACTTGTCACATGGACACATCGGCACCCGTGCTCACCGCCGATCAGGCGGAGGCGGCAGCACTCATCGAGGAGTGGTTTTATCATCTGAATACGCAGATCTTTGTGCTGTGCGGCTACGCGGGGACGGGCAAGACCTTTCTTGTCGACTACGTCGTGCGGGACATGGGACTTGTGCCGGGCGAGAGCGCCGTGTTCGTCGCACCCACGGGCAAGGCGGCGTCTGTGCTCATCCGCGCTGGCG
The DNA here is from genome assembly GCA_019116405.1 of Candidatus Gallimonas intestinigallinarum. The sequence continues at coordinate 13,601 of DXBS01000061.1, forward strand.
TACCCGCAGGCACGGTGCACAGCCTCATCTACACGCGCGAAGAGGATATCGAGGTGGACGAGAACGGCGAGGTCATCTCCGAGCGCTTTCTGCGCTTTGTCAAAAAGGAGAAGATCGACAGCGGCATCCGTCTCATCGTATTGGACGAGACGAGTATGGTCTCGGACGACGTGCTGCGCGATCTTTTATCCTTCGGCGTCAAGTGCCTGTGCTGCGGCGATCCCGCCCAGCTGCCGCCCGTGGGCGGGAGCAACACGCTGCTCACGATGCCCGTCATTACCTTAAAGGAGATCGTGCGGCAGGAAAAGGACAACCCCATCGTGCGGCTCGCAGAGCGGGTGCGCGCGGGCGGGCTGCCCCGCTATGGCAGGGACGGGTGCGTGGAGGTCATTCCCCGCCGCGAGTGCGACAGGGCGCTTCGCGAGCAGCTGTTTTCCAAGGCCGATCAGATCATTGTCGGGACCAACCGCATGCGCGCCGCCGTCAACCGCGAAGTGCGCGCGATGCGCGGCATCCCGCCCGATCAGCTGCTTCCCACAGACGGCGAGAAGCTCGTCTGCACGCTCAACGACTGGAGCAAGACGCTGGACGAAAAGGGGGATTTTCACCTCGTCAACGGTATCATCGGGACGTGCAATAGCGCCCGCGAGCAGCTGGACGGGCTGGGGCTTCTGGACTTCACGCCCGACTTTCTGCCCGATACTCTCCCTGAACTGCCCTTTGACACGGGCATCTTCACGCGCGGACAGTACTACCACGGCTACGGCAACAAGGCGTGTATGCTCACGAACGGCATTCTGGTGCATGAAGGCAATTATGAGATGCTGCGCCGCTTCAAAGTGCGGCGGGAGGACACCGTCTGCCGCTTTGAGTTCGCCTATGCCGTCACCTGCCACAAGGCGCAGGGCTCGGAGTACGATAACGTCGTCGTCATCGACGAGTCGGGCTATTTTGACAACGGCAGGGAGTGGCTGTACACCGCCGTGACGCGCGCAAAGAAGCAACTGACCATCATCAGGTAAGGGTGCCGCCCTGCCGTCATGCGGCAAAGGGCTTATCCGGAGGCAGGCATGATCTACTTATCCCAATTCACCTTTCCTTCCTACGATGCAGAATACGCCTTTCGGCTCGGGAATGCCAAGCGGACGTGCTATAACACGATGTACCCGTTTTTTGTCCTGTCCGCGCACGGGCTTGCGCGGCTGGACTTTGCGCCCGTCACCATTTTTTACGGCGGGAACGGCTCAGGCAAGACGACGGCGCTCAACGTGATTGCCGAGCGCCTGAACGTCAGGCGCGGCGCGCCCTTCAACAAATCAAGTTTTTTCGGCGACTATGTGAGCATGTGTACACATGCTCTTTTGAAGCCGCTGCCCCCGGAGAGCGCCATGATCGCCAGCGACGACGTGTTTGAATTCATGCTCGACCTGCGCGGCATCAACGAGGGGATCGACGCGAAGCGGGAGGAGCTCTTGGAAGAGTATCTTCAAAACAAGTATGCGCAGTTCCGCATGACCTCACTCGACGATTACGACCGCCTGAAAAAAGTGTGCGACGCCCGCAGCAGGACGCAGTCGAAGTATGTCAAGGACAGGCTCTCCGGAAACGTGCGCGAGCAGTCCAACGGGGAGAGCGCCTTCTTCTACTTCACGCAGAGGATGGGCGAGCCTGCGCTCTATCTGTTGGACGAGCCGGAAAACAGTCTCTCGCCCGCGCGGCAGATGCAGCTCA
>DXBS01000062.1 GCA_019116405.1 Candidatus Gallimonas intestinigallinarum
GCGGGCTTGCCGGAGGAGTATGCCGCCTTGACCATGCCGGGACCGCCCGTCGCAAGGATCATATCCGCCTCTCTCATGATCATGCCGGAGAGCGGAACGGTTGGCTGATCGATCCAGCCGATGATGTCCTCGGGAGCGCCTGCCGCAACAGCCGCGTCAAGCACGACCTTCGCCGCTGCAATGGTGCACGCCTTTGCGCGGGGGTGAGGCGAGATGATGAGACCGTTTCTCGTCTTGAGGCAGATAAGCGACTTGAAGATCGCTGTGGACGTGGGGTTGGTCGTGGGAATGACTGCCGCCAGGACGCCGACAGGCTCAGCGATACGGGTGATTCCGAAGCCCTCGTCGCGCTCGATCACGCCGCAGGTCTTGGTATCCTTATACTGATTGTAGATATACTCCGATGCGTAGTGGTTCTTGATGACCTTGTCCTCGACGATGCCCATGCCCGTCTCCTCCACTGCCATCTTTGCAAGAGGGATACGCATCTTGTTTGCCGCAAGCGCCGCGCGATAGAAGATCTCGTCGACCTGCTCCTGCGTATAGGTAGCAAACTTCTCCTGTGCCGCTCTGACCTTCGCGAGCATCTTGGCGAGCGACTCTTCATCGTTGACGATGAAATCCTTCATAACCGACCTCCATAATATTTTTTCCAGATTTTATCGATTGCGTCACGCGCCGCACAGCTCTGCGAGCGAGACTGCCAAATCTTCATATTTGATCTTTACGCCCTCCGGGACGCGCAGATGAACGGGGGCGAAGCTTAGGATCGCATTGATCCCCGCGCTTATCACCTGATCGCATGCCTCTTGCGCCGCGCTGCGCGGAACGGTCAGGATACAGACCTTCACGTCGCTTCTTTTGACGACGTCGCCGAGGCGCTCCATCGGATAGATGGGCTTCCCGCCGACCGCCCCGACCTTCGCGGGGGAATTGTCGAACGCCGCGATGACATGGATGCCGTAGTTGTCAAACCCTTCATAGCTCAGGATCGCCCTTCCGAGTCCACCCGCGCCGACGATGACGGCATTGGTCCAGCGGTGATAGCCTAAAAACTTTTCGATATCCTCGATGAGGAGCCGTACTTCAAACCCGAAGCGCGGCTTCCCGGGACGAGAGGAAACGAGCGCAAGGTCCTTTCTGACGCAGACCGCGGAAAGTCCCATGTCCTTGGCGATCGCCGCAGACGAGACGTACTCGATGCCCTTTCCCGCTTCCCCTTTCAGGTAGCGAAGATAGGCAGGCATGCGGGAGACCGTCGCTTTGGATACCGCACTCTCCGCATTGACCATTTTCCGTCTCCTTGCCATCGTCTTTATCGATATTTTTTTATCGATTCTTATTTTAACAGATTTGCAACCATAAGTCAACTGTTTGAACGTAATTTTTTTCCGCAAATGCAATTTTTCTTTTGCCCCGCCTCACACTCTCCGATGAGTGCAAAAAAGTCCGCGTAAAAGCGGACTTTTCATCAGTCTTGCAGTGCCTTGAGGCTGGCTTCTACCTTGCCCTTGGCATCGAGCAATTTTTCCAGTTTTGCGCGCTCGTCGTCCACGAGCTTTTTGGGCGCTTTTGCGACAAAGTTCTGATTGTTGAGTTTGCCGCTTGCGCGCGCGATCTCGCTCAAGACGCGGTCAAGTTCCTTTTCCAGCCGCGCCTTCTCCTTCTCCAGGTCGACGAGCTCGCCCAGAGGAATGAAGATTTGCCCCGCTTCACACACGCGGGAGACGAACTTCTCGCCCGCCTCCGCGCCGCTCTCGACAACGGTCACCTCGCTCGCCCCCGCAAGGCGGAGAATAGCGTTTTTGTTAACGGAGATGAGGCGCTTGGCGTCCGTCGTAAGGTAGACGTGTACCTTTCTCGAAGGCGGACAGTTGACCTCCACCTTCATTGCGCGCACCGTCTTGATGAGGTCGATGACCCCCTCAAACGCCTTTGCCTCCTTCTTGTACGCGAGGCGGGAGTTGTAACGGGGGTATTCCGCATGGATGATCAGCCCCTGCGTATCGGGAAGATAGGAACAGATCTCCTCGGTCACGAACGGGATAAACGGATGCAGGAGCTTCAACGCATCCTTCAGGACGTACATGAGCACGCACAGCGCATTGCGTTTCTTGTCGGGATCGCCGCTGTACAGGGCGGGCTTGCTCAACTCGATGTACCAGTCGCAGAAGTCATTCCACATGAAGTCAGTCAGCTTGTCTGCGGCAATGCCCAGATCAAACTTGCCGAGCGAAACAACGACCTCGCGGATGCACGCCTGCAGGCGGGAGATGATCCAGCGATCTGCGGGCTGCAGCCTTATCTCGCCCAGTTTGGGAATGTCCACGTCCTTGGCGTTCATCAGAACGAAGCGGGACGCGTTCCAGAGCTTATTGATGAAGTTGCGCGACGCCTCTACCTTTGCATCGGTGAAGCGCGTATCATTGCCCGGCGCCACGCCCGTCATCAGCGCAAGGCGCAGGGAGTCCGCGCCGTATTTGTCGATGATCTCCAGCGGATCGATGCCGTTGCCGAGCGATTTAGACATCTTTCTGCCCTGCTCGTC
>DXBS01000063.1 GCA_019116405.1 Candidatus Gallimonas intestinigallinarum
TGCCGCGGGAAAAAAGGGCAGCAAAAAAGCGCACGGGAAAACGCCGTGCGCTCCGAAACCCTGCCTGGAGAGGATCAGAAATCACACGGGTCTTCTGCTATGAATAACACATCGGTTATTTGGCGCAGCGTCCATGTTTGGCTCCTTCGACCATATCGGTCATATCCATATTATAATCACTCCGATCAGATTTGGCAACTGTTTTCGCGCAAAAAAATTTCAAATGACGCAAAGCCCGTCGAGAAATGCCGCAAAGATCCCCTCCGCCTGCGGCGAGCGGGCGGCAAAGCGGGCGATGAGCGCCTCGGGCGGAGCGATCTCCCCCTTGTACGCGCGCGCGTAATCTTTAATAGCTGCAAAGAAGCGCTCCTCCCCGACCGTCTGCCGCAATCTGTCAAAGAGGATAACGCCCTTATCGTAGGCAAGACTGCGATAGGCGTAGTCGCCCGTGTAGTCGGTGAGGTCGCGGCGCATGGCGGTCTCCCCGCGCGAGAGCTGAGCAGAGACGGAGTAATAGGCGCGGTAGGCGCTCTCGCTCGCGGCGACCATGTCCGCATACGTCCTGCCGTACTCCGGGTACGCTTCAAAAAAGAGCGCCGCGGAGTATTCGGCGAGCCCCTCGTCCTGCCATGCCTCGTGATACTGATCGCTCCCGACCATCGCGTACCACCACTGGTGCGCCGTCTCGTGCGCGACGACGAGCGGGACTTCTGTCGCGGGCAGATCGTCCGCGATGAGCGAGAGCATGGGATATTCCATGCCGCCGTACGGGAAGCCCGTCTCCACGACGGTGTACGCAGGGTACTCGTACGCCCCGAACGTGTCCGCATAGTAAGAAAGGCTCTCGCACGCGGTCTGAAGGGTGCCGGAGGGGTCCGCGTCGTCCAGGGCGTAGTAGGCCACGGGAATGCCGGACGCCTCTGCGGTATGGACGGTGAACTGCTCCGAGCATACCATGGCGAAGTCCCGCACGCCCTCGGCGCGGACATGGTAGGTGGCAAGCCCGTTTTCCTCGGTGCGCGTCCCCGTGCCCGTATGCGCGACATGGTAGCTTGCGGGAAGAGAAAAGGTCACGTCGTAGTCGGCGACGCCGCTCACGAACGGATCGCCGCAGCAGGCATAGACGTGCTCGCAGAATCCCTCCTCCCCCCACGCGCAGAGAATGGGATAGAAGTTCCCGAGATTGACCGTTTTTTGTCCCACGCCGAGGCGGTGTTCGATCTCGGGCAGCAGGACGGTGAAGCGCATCGTGAGTGTGATGCGCTCGTCGGGATAGACGGGCGCGGGCGGCGTGACCTCAAGGATATTTTCATCTTCCCCGACAACGCGCGCCTCGCCGCCCTCGATCCCCGTCAGCGTGATGCCGCCGAAGCTCGCGCCCTTGTAGTAGACGGCGGGCGCGTACGTCTCGGACACAGGGAGGTATTTTGCCCCCTCGCGGAAGGCGTTGGGCCAGAGCTGGAATTTGACCGTCTCCCAGGCGCTCTCAGTGCGATTTTCAAGCTGTACGGTCATCTCTCCCGCAAGGGAGCGGGTCGAAGGCTCGTAGACGAGAGTCATCGTGTATAAATCGGGCGTGGTCGTCCCGCACGCCGCGAGTGTGAGCGGCGCGAGGGCAAGCAAAAGGGCAAGAACGACAGGCAGAATGCGTCTCATATCTCCTTACTATATGTATGTCCGCGCGCGGGAATGCAAAAATCCGGCAGGCAGCGCCCCGCGGCGCAAAAAAAAGTGCTATCATATCTGTGCGACGGGAAAAAGTGAGGAATGTTATGTCGGCAATCCAATCCCTGAGCGGCTTTTTCAGCGACAGCTGGCAGTCGCTCCTGCTCGCACTGGGCGTGGCGCTCGTCACGTTCATCTTAAAAAAGACGGTCAAAAAGCTACCCGAGAAGGTATTCACCTTCCTGCCCTTCGCGCTCGGCATCCTGGCATTTGCGGTGTACCGCGCGATCGCGACGCTCTCGTGGGCGCCCTTCACGACGGAGATCGTGACGACGCTTGAGGGCGGGTTCACCTGCGGGTGCGCCGCCATTTTGTGCTTTGTCGCCTGTGACAAACTGCTCAAAAAGGTGGGCGAACGCGGCTCTGGCGAGGCAGTCACGCCCGTGACCCCGCTGCTGGAGGGGTACGTCGCGGACGACAAGCTCGCCGAGACGGCTGCCACGCTGATGGAGGGAAGTGCGGGACTGACGGAAGAGGAACTTCCGCAGTTCGTGCGCGAGACGCTCTCCGCCGCCGTCCTGCCCGAGACGACGGAGGCGGAGCTTCTGGCGCTGTGCGCGCTGGTCGGCGCGTACCTTTCGCAGATCTCAGAGACCTGACCGTCTTTTTTTGCCCCTTCCCCTGCGGAAGGGGCATTTTTTATTGGCCGATGCACATACTTTCGGCGATATGAACACGGGCGGAACAACCAAAACCATTACGGGCGATCTGAAGTGCGACAGGGAGACGATGCGCGCGCTGCTGCCCGCGGAGGACATCTTCACCTTTGATTTCACGGACGAGGCAGGCAGGCAGTTTGTCTGCTTTTTTGCGGATGCGCTGACGGACAAAGATCTCCTGTCACAGCAGGTGTTCGCGCCCTTGCAGCATACCGAAACCGCGGCAGAGATCCGCTCAGTGCAGGAGGCTGTCCGCGCGCCCGAGATGCGGACGGAACACGATCTTGCAAAGCTTGCGGACGAGGTGCTTGCGGGAAATCCCGTCCTTTTATGGGAGGGCGCGCGGGAAGCGCTCATTCTGGGCACAAAAAAAGTTCCCCTGCGCACCATTGCCGAGCCGCCCACGGACGTTGCGATCAAGGGCCCGCGCGAGGGGTTCATCGAGGACGTCAAGACCAACTCTGCGCTCGTGCGGAAGCGGCTGAAAACAGGCGAGCTGATGATGGAAACCCTGACCGTGGGCAGGCGCTCGCAGACCGCCGTCATGGTGTGCTACCTGAAAGGAACCTGCCGTGACGATGTCGTCCGGGCGATCAAGGAAAAATTGGAGGCGATCGATATCGACGCGGTGCCCGATTCCTCCTACCTCACCCGCTTCCTCTCCGACCGGCCCTACTCGCTCGTCAAGCAGGTGGGCACGACGGAGAAGCCGGACATCTTCTGTGCCAAGCTCGCCGAGGGCAGGGTGGGACTGCTGGTGGACGGCTCCCCGATCGCGCTCACCCTTCCTTATATGCTCGTGGAGGACTTTCAGTCGGGCGAAGACTACTTTGTCCCCGCCTTCCGCGCGACCTTCATGCGGCTCCTGCGGCTGTTCGCGCTCATCGTCGCCATTTACCTGCCCGCCTTCTATGTGAGCGCGCAGCTCTTCAAGCTCCAGCTGCTGCCCGTCAAGCTTCTTTTGACCATTGCGGGCAGCATCCGCGACATTCCGCTCTCGCCGTCACTGGAGATGCTGCTCGTTCTGCTCGTTCTGGAGGTGCTCAACGAGGCGAGCATCCGCATGCCCAAGTATGTGGGCATGGCGCTCTCCGTTGTGGGCGCGCTGGTGCTGGGCGAGACGGCGGTGAGCGCGGGGTTCGTCTCCACGCCCGCGATCATCATCATTGCGTTCAGCGGCATCGGGCTGTACGCCGTTCCAAACCTCATCGAGGAGACCAGCATCGTGCGCTTTGCCATGCTGCTCGCGGCGGGCAGCGTGGGAACGTACGGCATCATTTTACTGACGGCGTTCATCCTCATCTACCTCGTCTCGACGGAGAACTTCGGCGTGCCGCTCGCCGCGCCCTTCGCGCCCTTCTACGGGCGGGATATGCGCGACGCGCTCGTCAAATACAACCTGCACTCGTTAAAGACGCGCCCCGCCGCGCTGAAAAGTCCCAACAAAAGGAGGCTCAAATGAAACTCGGTTCCCGTCAGATCCTGTTCTTTTTGGCGGCGGTCGCGCCCGTGGGAAAACTCATCCTCCTGCCGCCCCAGCTTGCGGCGGTCGCGGGCAACGATCTTTTATTCCCCGTCCTCGCGCAGCTCCTCGTGCAGGCGGCGCTCGTCTTTTGCGTGCTGCTTCTTTCCCGCAGGGAGCGCACCGTGTACGCGCTGCTCGAGGGCAGCATCGGCGGCGTCGGCGCGAAAATCGTGACCTGGGCGCTCGCTCTCTTCCTGCTGTACGCTTCGTTTATGCCCCTCGTCGAACAAAAGCTGCTCGTGCAGAGCATCTTTTACGACACCATCCCCTCCTACATCGTCTTTGCGCCCTTCTTTCTGCTCGCGGCGTACCTTTGCTCCCGCCCGCTCGCCTACACGGGGCGCATCTGGGACATCCTCGCGCCCCTCGCCATCTTCGGCATGGCGGGCATCCTGCTCTTTTCGGTGGGCGAGGCGGACTACGGCGCGATCCTTCCGGTCGGCGCGGCGGGGCTTCCCGGCTTTTCGGGCGGCGTGATGCGCACCTGCGCCTGGTTCTTTGACGCGGCGCTCTTACTTCCCTTTGTGGGACGCTTTGACTACAAAAAAGGGCTCGCCTGGAAGGGCGCCGTATGCTACCTTGCAGGCGGGGCGGTGCTGCTCTTCTTTCTTGCGACCTTCTACGGCGTGTTTTCCGACATCTCCGTCATTCAGGTGTTTGCCTTTGCCAAGATG
>DXBS01000064.1 GCA_019116405.1 Candidatus Gallimonas intestinigallinarum
ACATCTCAAACTAATTATTGATTATACACATATATGTACATATTGTCAATGTTTTTTACTCTCACTCAAAACAAATTTGTATTCTTCCCCCCCCGCCCCAAAATTCCCGCATTTTTAGAAACTCTACGGAGCGTGGGGAGGAGAATGTTCCCCCTCTCGCTGCAAAAATATGCAAAAATTTGGAAATATGCTTGACAAACAAGCCGCGACGCATTATAGTTAAAATCAGTTAGTAAAATAACGGAGGATGGGCATGAAAGTAGAAAACCTCTCCAAGACATACCGCACCAAGGGCGCGCCGCCCGTGCAGGCATTGAGGAGCGTCAGCTTTATCCTGCCCGATACGGGCATGGTGTTCCTGCTGGGGCGTTCGGGCAGCGGGAAGAGCACGCTTTTGCACATTCTGAGCGGACTGGAGAGCTTTGACGCGGGCGATATCACCTACCGCGGCAACCGCTTTGCCGACTTCTCCGAACGCGACCGCGACAAATACCGCAACAGCTGCTGCGGGATCATTTTTCAGGATTACAGCCTGATCACGGAGCTGACCGTGGGCGAAAACATTGCGCTTGCGCTCCGTTTGCAGGGCGAACGCGATACCGACGAACGCGTCAGACACGCCCTTGATCAGGTGGGCCTTTCGGGCTGCGAACACCGCCGCGTCACGCAGCTTTCGGGCGGGCAGAAGCAGCGCGTCGCCATTGCGCGGGCGCTCGTCAAGTCCCCGCGCATTCTGTTTGCCGACGAGCCGACGGGCGCACTCGACGAACAGACGGGCAAGGACATCCTGATGCTCTTAAAGGAGCTCTCCAAGGAGCGGCTCGTGTTTGTCGTCTCCCACGACAGGGCTTTTGCCGAGACCTTCGGCGACAGGATCATCGAACTTGCGGACGGGCAGATCGTCTCCGACACCGCCCCTGCGGCGCAGGAGGAAGCGCCCGAACCCCTGCCCGACCTCCCCGCACGCCTGCCGCTCGGCACGGCGCTCAAGCTCGGGTGCCGCAATCTGCTGCGCCACCCCGTGCGCCTTGCGTTTACCTTTTTGCTTTCCTTCCTCTCGCTTGCCTTTATCGGCATTTCCGTCAGCGCCGCCTCTTTCAATGAGATAGACGCCTACGTCAACGCGCTCTACGATCAAAATGCCGAGCTGACCGCCGTCTATCGCTATGAAAACTACGAGTCCGGGTCAACCGGTTCCGCAGAGATAATCGAAACCATGCTCGGAATCAACAATGATTCCAGCCGCCCGATCGCGATCTCGAAAGCGGACATCGAGCTGCTGGAAGCGACCGTCGGGACGCCGGTCGCTCCGGTGTTTGCCACAAACGTATATTCCATACAAGATAGCTTTCCCGGTTCGGCACAAGAGCAAGTCGACAAGATCAATGCGGCAATTATCGCCAACCCGGACGAACATTACAACTCCACGCCGAACGGCTATCTGCAGATCGACGATGAGCTGCTGCAATTCCTCGGCTATCGGCTGACGGGAGCGCTGCCGGAAACGCCCGAGGAAATCGCCATTCCCGAATGTCTGTTAAACGCCTTTATGGTCTTTGGTCTGCGGGAGAACGGAACGGACTATACGATCACCTGCGCCGAGGACATCATCGGGCATACCATTAATCTCGAGCTCGTCCTGGAAAACACCTCCACCGGTCAGACGCAACCAAAGACCATCACGGGCGTCATCGATACGGACTGCGACATCTCATGCAAGCGCTCCCACACGATCTATCTGGGCGGGCTCCATAACATGATGGGCGGAGAGCATTACCACGAACTCCTGTTCGTCTGCGAAGGATATCTCCCCGAATACAATTACGCCCTTATCACACTTCCCGACGACCGCCCGACGCGCACAGCGCTTGTCAGGCTGGTCGCAGATTCTACGAACGGGCAGGAATTTTTGCGCCTCTCCAATACCTTCAGCAGCGATTTTTACTACGGCTGCCTCAGTGCGACGCTCCTGCAAAATCTTTGTCTGTACCTGAGCGCGATCTTCTTTCTGTTTGCCTTTCTGCTGCTCATCAACTACATCTCTGCGTCTGTCCGCGATAAGCTGCAGCAGATGGGGATATTGTCTGCGCTCGGCGCGGGATTCTGGGAAAACGTAAAAATCTATACGGGCAGCGCCCTGCTTATCGGCGCGGCGCTCTTCCTGCTCTCGTCCGCATTTGTGCCGCTGTATGTCTCCCTTGCCAATGCGTTCATCGCATATTATGCGCCTGCCTCGCCTGCGCTCATCTCTGTAACGTTTTGGCCGTTCGCCGCCATTCTCCTGATCGCGCTGGCGGCGACCTTCCTCGGCAGCTTTCTCGCGATGCTGCGCTACCGCAAAGTTGCCCCCGCCGAAATCATCCGCAGGGGACAAAATTGATTTTCATAGACCACCCGCCCGCCGCGCCGAGGGAACCTCGGCGCGGCGGTTTTTATCCCATGATTCCGCGCCGTCTCCTACAGGACTTGCGCTGAAAAAGCATTGACGGGCATCGACAAATCGTGTATAATGGCGGTGCAATCTACGGGAGGAGAAACATGTACCCGCACCATATCGAGAGCGCGCAAAAACTCAGGGAATATTTTGAAGGGCAGGAGGGCGTCATCGCCGTCGTGCTGGACGGCTCCACCGTCAAGGGCAATGCCCGCCCCGATTCGGATATCGACGCGATCATCGTCGTCACCGAGGAAAAGTACGCAGAGCTTGCCGCGCAGAACAGGCTTGCCGAGGTCATCCCCGGGCACTGCACCTACGAGGGCGGCTACTTTGATATCAAGTACAAGACTAAGGCGATTTTAAGGCGCGCGGCAGAGTATGCCAGCGAGCCGACGCGCAACGCCTACGTCAAGGCGCAGGTGCTGTGTACGACGGATGCGGAGATCCCCGCGCTCGTCGCCGCCATCGAGCGCTATCCCGAGCACACCGTGGCGGATAAAATCAGGTGCTTTTGCGCCAATCTGCAGCTCAACCGCGGGTACTTTCTCAATATCGTGCCCGAGGACAACAGCTATATGCGCGCCCACCTCGCACAGGAGATCGTGTACAGCGTGTACCGCCTCATCCTCATCGAAAACCGCGCCCTCTTTCCCTGCAACCGCCGCCTGGAGGAGACGGTGCGCGCCTGCAAAAAGCGCCCCGATAACATTCTCGAACTGGGAAGAGCTTTCCTTCAGGAGATCACCGTGGAGCGCTGCGAGGCGTTCGTGCAGGCGTTCTGGAAGCAGAGCGATCTTCCGCTCAACGACGACGTGAGCGAGAGCTGCTCGCAGTACGTCAGATACTATGAGGACTGGTGGCTGGAAGAAAATCCCCCCTTTCCCAACGAATGGTGATGCTGTTCGCCGCCCTGCGCTTTGACCGCGATGAAAATCTTGCGGACAGGACATACTGGTATATGTGCCCCTTCCCCGCCCAAGTCGGTGCGCGCGTGCTCGCACCCGTGGGCCCGCACGATAAATTGCAATGCGCTCTCATCGAGCGCACCGTAGAGGCGGATGCGTGCAATGCGCCCTATGACGTGCGCCTCATCAAGCAGATCGCCGCACCCCTCGGCGCGCGCAAAGTCGTGCTCGGGGGCGCCGTCTGCCGCGAACTGGGCGGCGTTTTATACGACGAAAAACACTACACCCGTCTGGAACGCGCCATCGTCGGAAATGCGGAGGATGGTCACGAATTTGGCATTACGTCCACCCTTTTTTGTGACCAACGCCCCATGCGCGAACTGCTCCTTGCAGCATGCGGGGCGCGCGGCTGCGTCCTGCTGACGGGATCGCGCGCGGAGGAAGTCGCGGCGGTTCTTCTGTCGGCGGCGGGCGTCTCGCCCGATCGGGTGCTGGCGGACGCGAAACGGGGCGGCGCGGACGTCGGGGAACTGCTTGCGGAAATCAGAGCGTGCGGCTCCGTCCGCACATGGCTCTTGCAGGAGGGGCTTTCGCCCGAACAATGCGACGCCGTCATCGGACGGCTGCGATAATGATATGAAAAAGAAGATACTGATGATCGCAACGGGAGGCACGATCGCCTCCAAGGAGACCGCGGAGGGACTTGCGCCCGCGCTCTCGTCCAAGGAGCTGCTTGCATGCGTCCCAGAAGTGGGTGAAGTCTGCGAGGTGCACGCCGTCCAGCCCTTCAATCTGGACAGCACCAACGTCTACAGCGTACACTGGCTGGAGATCGCCCGCATCATCGAGGAAAGCTATGCGGCGTACGACGGCTTTGTCGTGACGCACGGCACGGACACCATGGCATATACCGCCGCGGCGCTCTCCTACCTCATTCAGGGCGCGGATAAGCCCATCGTGCTCACGGGCTCTCAGCGCTCCGCCTACTCGCGCGATACGGACGCCCGCGCCAATCTTTCGGACGCCTTTCTGTTCGCGGCGGACGATCGGGCGTTCGGCGTGCGCATCGTCTTTGACGGCAACGTCATTCTGGGCACGCGCGCCAAAAAGACGCGCACGCGCAGCTACAACGCCTTTTCGAGCATCGATTTCCCCGCTGTCGCCATCATGCGCGAGGGAAAGCCCTTCTATTATATCGAGGACGCAAAACCCACAGGCGCGCCCCGCTTCTATCATGCGCTCAATGAGAACGTGTTCGTGCTCAAGATGATCCCGGGGCTGCGCGCGGAGATCTTTGACTATCTGGACGCGCACTGCGACGGGCTCATCATCGAGTCCTTTGGCGCGGGCGGGCTGCCCAACTACGAAAACGACGCCTTCTGCGCCCGTCTTGCACATTTTTTGTCGCTTGGAAAGACGGCGGTGCTCACCACGCAAGTGGAGCGGGAGGGAAGCGCTCTTGACAAATACGCCGTCGGCAGACGTCTGCGCGCATGCGGCCGCATTCTGGAGGCGCGCAGCATGACGTTGGAGGCGACCGTCGCCAAACTCATGTGGGCGCTCGCGCAGGCGCGCGGCGAGGCGGCGGCAGCGCTCTTTGACCGCCCCGTCGAACGGGATCTCTTCTGAGCGCCCCTTCGGGCGCCCGAAAAAAATATCTTTTGAAAAAAAGTTGTAATTTTTTTCAAAAAACGGTTGACAACGGGAGTGTTTTCCGTTACAATAAATAAGCTATTCGGTTCACCGAATACCAACATCGCGGGGTGGAGCAGCCAGGTAGCTCGTCGGGCTCATAACCCGAAGGTCGCACGTTCGAATCCTGCCCCCGCAACCATACGGCGATGTAGCTTAGTTGGTTAGAGCGATC
>DXBS01000065.1 GCA_019116405.1 Candidatus Gallimonas intestinigallinarum
TCTCCTACACGACGGGCGTGCCCGCCATGATCGGCGCCATGCTCGTTGCGACGGGCGTCTGGAACAAGCCGGGCGTCTGGAACTGCGAGGAGTTTGATCCCGATCCCTACATGGACGCGCTCAATAAGTACGGGCTGCCCTGGAAGGTGGTGGAGAATCCCGTCCTGGTCGACTGATGAAACTTAGCGAACTTCCCACGCCCGTTTACGTCATCGGCGAGGACGCGCTCCTTCACAATCTGGAGATCTTGCGCGCGATCGAGGTGCGTACGGGCTGTAAAATTTTGCTCGCGCAGAAGGCGTTCTCCTGCTATTATTTCTATCCGCTCATCTCGGCGTATGTAAGCGGCACGACGGCGAGCGGACTGTATGAAGCCAGGCTCGCGCACGAGCACTTCAGGGGCGAAAATCATGTCTTTTGTCCTGCCTATCTGGAGGACGAGTTTGACGAGATCGCGTCCATCTGCGATCATATCGTCTTTAACTCCTTCCGCCAGCTGGAAAAGTTTGCGGGCAGGGCAAAGCATGCGAGCATCGGGCTGCGCATCAATCCGCAGTTCTCCACGCAGGGCGGCGGCATCTACGACCCCTGCGCGCCCTTCTCCCGCCTCGGCATCCCCAAGGAGAACTTCCGCCCCGAGCTTTTGAGCGGGGTGGAGGGGCTGCATTTCCACACGCTCTGCGAGCAGGGCGCCGAGGACCTGGCGGCGACCGTCGCGGCGTTCGAGCGCGAGTTCGGGGCGTATCTTCCAGGGATGAAGTGGCTCAATCTCGGCGGCGGGCACCATATCACCAAGCCGGGCTACGATATTGCTCTCCTGGAGGAGACCGTCAAGCGGCTCGCAGATCGCTACGGCGTGCAGGTGTATTTGGAGCCGGGCGAGGCGATCGCACTCAACGCGGGGTACCTTCGTACGCGCGTCCTGGAGATCGTGCACAACGGCATGGACATCGCCATTTTGGACAGTTCTGCGGAGTGCCATATGCCCGACGTCCTGGAAATGCCATACCGTCCGCCCCTTGAAGGCGGCGGAAAGGCGGGCGAAAAGCAGTACACCTACCGCCTCTCCTCGCGCACCTGCCTTGCGGGGGACGTCATCGGGGACTATTCCTTCGACCGTCCGCTCGCAGAGGGCGACGTGCTCACATTCGAGGACATGGCGATCTACACCATGGTCAAAAACAACACCTTCAACGGCATGCCGCTGCCCGCGATTGCGCGCATGCGCAGCGGGGAATGCGAACTCATCAAGACTTTCGGCTACGCCGACTTCAAATGCAGACTATGACGACCCCAAAACGCGACAACTTCTATATGCCCGCCGAGTACGCGCCGCACGCCGCGACCATCATGATCTGGTGCGAGCGCGGCGGCAGCTGGATCTACGGCGCAAAGTACGCGTGCCCCGTCTTTGCGGAGATGATCAAAGCCATCAGCCGCAGGGAGAAGGTATACCTCGCCGTGTCCGAGCGGGGAAAGATAAGCGCGCTGGGATATTTGCAGACTGAGGTCAACGAGGGGCGCGTTGAGCTTGTCGGAATCCCGACGGACGACAGCTGGGCGCGCGACATGGCGCCCACGTTCGTCACCGACGGCAGGGAAGTGCGCGCCGTGGACTGGGCGTTCAACGCCTGGGGCGGCGACTACAACGGGCTCTACAAGGACTACCAAAGCGACGACGCCTTTGCCGCGCAGTTTGCAAAAAGGTACGGCTGCAAGTGCTATCCTGCGCGTCCCTTTGTTTTAGAGGGCGGCTCTGTGCATACCAACGGAAAGGGCACCATCCTCACGACGGAGGAATGCCTCTTATCGCCCGGGCGCAATCCGCAGCTGACGAAGGAAGAGATCGGGGAGAAATTAAAGGAGTACCTCGGCGCGGAGCGCGTCGTCTGGCTTCCGTACGGCGTCGAAGGGGACGAGACGGACGGGCACGTCGACAATATCTGCGCGTTCGTTTCGGAAAACGAAGTCGTCCTCGGCTGGGCGGAGGAGGGCGAACAGGGCAGACGCTGCCGCGCCGATCTTGAGGCTTTAAAGGCGGCGGGACTCACCGTCCACAAGCTGCCCTTTCCCAAGACGCCCGTCTGTTTTACGCAGTTTGAAGTGGACGGCTTTTCGCCCGAAGAAGGGGAGGACATGCGCGAGGTCGGCGAGAAGCTCGCGGCGAGCTACGTCAATTTCTACGTCTGCAATGGCGCGGTGCTCGTGCCGCAGTTCGGCGACGAAAACGACGGCGTCGCCGTGCGCATCCTGTCCGGGCTGTTCCCGGGGCGGGAAGTCGTGCCCGTGTATGCCCGCCAGCTCATCATCGGCGGCGGCAACATCCACTGCCTGACGCAGCAGATCCCCGCGCCCTCGCAAAAGGAGAAGTGAGTATGAGAAAGATAAAACTTGCCTGCGTGCAGATGCGCTGCTCGACTGACCGCGGCGAAAATGTTCAGAAAGCCGCGTCCTTTGTAAGACAGGCCGCAGCGAACGGAGCAAATGTCATTTTATTGCCCGAGCTGTTCGAGCGCCCCTATTTTTGTCAGGAGCGCAACTACGACTACTATGCCTATGCCGAGGAGACGGGAAAGAACGCCGCCGTTTTGGCGCTGCTGCCTCTTTCTGCGGAGCTGAAGGCCGTCATTCCCGTCAGTTTTTACGAAAGAGAGGGGAACGTGCTGTACAATTCCGTCGCGATGCTCGATTGCGGCAAGCTGCTCGGCGTGTACCGCAAGACGCACATTCCCGACGATCACTACTATCAGGAGAAATTCTACTTCACGCCCGGGAATACGGGATTTCGTACCTTTCAGACGACGCATGGGTGCATCGGCGTGGGCATCTGCTGGGATCAGTGGTTCCCGGAGACGGCGCGCGCGCTCGCTATCAACGGCGCGGAGGTGCTGCTCTATCCCACGGCGATCGGCTCCGAGCCCATTCTGGAGACGGACAGCGCGGGGCACTGGCAGCGGGTCATGCAGGGGCATGCCGCCGCCAATCTGATGCCCGTTGCGGCGGCAAACCGCATCGGCGAGGAGCGCGTCGCGCCGAGCGCCGGAAACGGCGGGCAGAGCTCGTCGCTCACCTTCTACGGTTCCTCCTTTATCGCCGACAACACGGGCGCCAAGCTCGTTGAGGCGGGAAGGAGTGAGGAACGCGTGATTGCGGCGGAGTTTGACCTCGATGAACTTGCCAAGGCGCGCCTTGCGTGGGGGCTGTTCCGCGACCGTCGCCCGGAGTGCTATAAGGACCTCACAAAATAGAGCGAAGAAGCCTTTTTTGTGTCGCAAACAGGTTCTTTGCATGAAAAGGAGCATGGGAAGCACCCCTGCTCTTTTTTTATGCGCTGTGGTCCGGATGCATACGATTGTTGCGGGTGCGGCGCACGGATATGTATCCTGCGCAGCAGGGGCGACGCATCCCTTGTCTAATAAAAAGTTATATAATTTCCTGCCGTACACTTGCTAAGCGAAAAGATTTGTGATAGAATAATAATAATCTTGTGTAAGGGTCGCGAAGAACCATGATGATTTTTGTTTTGATAGCATTTTCAGCCGGATTGATATGCGCCATTGTTCTGTGCTGTAAAGTGCTGTATAAACTGCATCTCAACGTTCATGCCTTTCTGCGTGGGACGCCTGACATCGGCGTCGCGAGGTACAACCTGAAAGACGGGATTTCCGTCATGTACCGTGCGCCTGCTCCGTCCGATCGGGCATTGCGCGGATATCAAATATATACCATGCAGAAGCGAAAGGAAAAGTTTTTTGTCGCGGAGTGGGCGGACGGCGCGCGGAGTGCCGAATATGATCTTGTGCTGTACGACGCGTGCAACCGCGTGATCGATATCATGCGGATCGCGGAGGTGCGCGGCGGACGGGCATATACGCACAAATATACGCTCCCTGCAAAGACGGACTATCTTTCTCTCTCCGTGCGCTCCGTCAATGGCGGACGGCTTGCCTCAGGCTGCGCGATCTCCCTCAAAACATGCGCCCATATCTTGTTTGCGGCAGTCGTTTCCGCGCTGTTTGCGTGTGTGATCGCCTGGGTTACATGTTCCATCGTGTTTCTGGCGCAGAGCGGCCTTGCGGGCATCTCGTTCGGCGGCTGGATGCATCTGCTGCTTGCTTCCGGCTTTGCTGCCTTCGGGTGCTCCGTGCTCATCTCCCTGTATCCTGTTGCCGCGGGGGCATTTCGTGCATGGGCGGGAAGGATCCGCAGATCACGCCTGAAAGGAGGCGGTCATGGGATATAGTGCTCCGGTCTATACATACAGCCAAAATGAGCAGAAGGACTTCCCCGTATTTGTCAGTCAACTGCTCCTGCATAATGAAAACGGGTGCGTCCTCAGCCTGCGCGTGCGAAATGTGATCGGGGTCATCGTGACGGGGTTGCGGATCAGACTCCGCATGTACGATGCGGGGGGCGGGCTGATCGGCGCAAAGCAAATGGAGTTTGACGGGCTTGCCTGCGTGTCAGGATCGGAATGTATCTTGCCCAATATCATCATGACGAAGGAATGCTGTTCGGTCGCGGCAGAAGTGGAACTTGTCCGCTCCGGGCGCTACGAATATTCGCTGTCAGAGGGGAAGGTGAAAGTTGTATACCGCCGCGAAGGGGAAGAAGTGCGCATCGGGCGGCGTCCCTTTCATTGCAGTTTTCTGCGTTCGCCGACATATCGCAGATTTTCCGTGCTGTTTACGTTGCTCTTTGTGAGCGCGGTATCTGCGGCGGTGCTGATCCTGGCGTTCGTGTGATAAAGATATTTTTAATTTCGACGGGGCACGTCCATGTTAAAACACAAAAATGAAATAGAAAAACTTACGCTGCGTCAGAAGACGGCGCTGCTGACCCAATTTGACCGTCTGTCCGACAGCGGGATCAACAGCGCGGGGATCCCGCGTGTAAAGCGTGCGGAGCTGGACGATCTTGTAAGAGAGAGCGAATACCCCGCTTATTCCTCGATTATCAATTGCTGGGACTCTGCGCTGATTGAACAGATGACGACCGAACTTGCCCTGCGCGCAAGGGAGGCCGGTTACAATTTTCTCGTCACGCCCGATCTGAAGGCAGTGAGCAATCCGTACAAGGAGGGCTTGTCCGAGGACGCCTTTCTGAACGGCAAGGCAGGGGCTGCGATCAGCCGTGCCGTCAAAGCGGCGGGGGCGGCTTGTTGTCTGGATGGACTGTACCTCGGGGAAGAGGACGCGGAGTTCCTGGATATGGAACAGGATCGATCCGCGGTCTGTTCCCTGTTTGAAATGCCATTTTTTTACGCCTTGGAGGATACGTCCTGCGATGCCGTGGGCTGTTCCATGGCTTCAGCGGGCTGCGGGTACGCCTTCGTGAATGCGGAGCTGTTTGATGCCGCAGTTGGAGGTCGGTATGGCAAGGAAGCCTTCGTCGTTGGCAGAGATATCGCGCCCGATACCGACTTTCACGATTTTCTCAACGGAAATACCTGTATCGGCGGCGCTACGCTGGCACTGGACAGGGCGGCGGTCCGCTATACGCAGTTAAAAGAGTATATTGCCGAGGGGGGAGCTACGGACCGCGATCTGCAGGTCGCGATAGCGGACGGGAAGGCGATCTCGCAGGAGACAATCGACAGCGCGGTCGACGGGGTCATCGCATTTGCGCACCGCGTGTCCTCGAGGCGTCCCGCGACCATCGCGTCGCCTGCTGAAAATACCGTCGCTGAGGCCGCACGCGCTTCCATCGTCTTATTGAAGAACAACGGCGTTCTGCCTATCAGGAAGGGCGCGTCCGTCGCCGTGATCGGGGATTTCCGGAACTGGAAAGATGAGATCGCGGCATACTATCCCGTCTCCGGGACGGCTGCCGGGTATGAGACGCTTGCAGAGCGCAGCGACGACTTGCTCTTTGCGGCAGGAGAGGCGGCAAAGTCTGCCGACGTCGTGGTGGCGGTTCTGGAGCAGCGCCGCACCACAGACAGAGCTGCGCGAAGCCTGATGCTCCCGGCAAACAGACTGGCGCTGATCGATACGCTGCGCAGCAACACGAAAAAGCTGATTGCCGTAATCGTCGGAGACGCGCCCGTCGATCTGTCTTTCGATGCGTGCTGTTCGGCTGTCCTGATGGTACCGTCCGGCGGCGCGTCCTGCGCAAAGGCGCTCGCGGAGGTGCTCAGCGGCGCTTATAATCCGTCCGGGCGGCTTGCCCGCACCTGTTATGACGGCGGAGATGCCTTTTTTGCGCAGCTGAAAGATCAGATACGTTCAGGTACAAAGCAAGTCGGAAGCCTGTCCGGTTACAGATATCTCGCATCGGAAAAACTGCGAGTGCGCTATCCCTTCGGATACGGACTCAGCTATACCAGATTTTCCTACTCCTCGCTCAGGATCGACGGGACGAACGTCACATTTACCATCAAAAATACGGGACGCCGCGATGGGGTCGAGACGGCGCAGGTGTATGTTGCATACGGGTGCGGAGGGGTAAAAGAACTCAAGGGCTTTGCAAAAGTTTCTCTGAAGGCGGGGGAGAGCAAGACGGTTCGCGTCTCCATCCCGCCTGTGAAGCCGCAATCGGATGAGACGGGAAGGCAGACGGAATGCCGTACCGTCTATGTCGGCTCGTCGTCTCAAAATATTAAGCTCAAGGGGACGATGGGCGGCATGGTGCATAAACTGGCGTCGGTTGCCTCCGCCTTCCCGACAGTTCTTTTGCGCTTTGTTAAGGGGGGCGCAAAGATGCCTTCTGCGTTTCGCATGTCAGCCGTCAGCGACGGAGAGAAGGGATATGAAACATATTCCCCCGGCGCCGTCATGGGCGCGATCTTTCTTATAGCTGCCATTCTTACGATGGTCATATCGGCATCCTGCTATGTGTTTCTCGGAGCGCAGTTTTTGATCTGGCAATGGGTCCTGGTCGCGGGCGCAGGGGGCTTGGTCCTCGTCGAAATAGCTGTCTATATCGCCATGAAACTGCACCGCGAGAAGTTGCTGCATAAACTGGATGCGGAGGACGAAAAAAAGCAATTTTTATCCGATGCGAAGAGCGCGGTCACGCCTGAGGGCGCATTTGAAGATGCCTTTGAAAAGACGCAGAGCGCCGTACAGACGAGCGAGCCCGTCAGGGAGGGATTGCACTATTACGAGAAGGGGTTTACCTTTTCGCTGCTGTCCGGGCAGCTGAAAACATTTTTTTCGGAACGCGGTCTGCTGGCGGAAAACAACGTCCTGTTTGACCTGATCGGTGCATTGACTTGTTCCCGTCTCCTTCTCGTACCCGGGAAGTACACGGAACAGATGTATTCGATGTGCCGCGTGCTGGCAGAGTACTTTGGCTGTGCCTCCTATCGCGACAATGCCGCAGGGGTCGCGCAGGCGGGCGGGCTGTTTGTCGTGCGCGATCGGAACGGCATGCGAAGTACTAATTTAAGAGCGGCCGTGGAACAGGCGTCGCGAAATACACGCGTTCCCTATGTGGCGGCGGTCGGACATATTTGTGGACAATATGCGCAGGAATTGCTGGGGACGCTTGCGTGGGGGCTGGAGCAGCACGGCGGCAATCCCGCGCACTTTGAAGCCTACGCCGACGGGCTGAGTGCCGTGCACAGCCTTCCGCCCAATTTGTGGATCGTCGCCGCGGTCGACGGCGATATCGACTCTCTCTCGGAGACGTTGACGGAAATCGCGACCGTTTTCATTCCCGATTTTCTCAGGGGACCCGTCTCGTCCGAAACGTCGCTGTGCAAACCGCTCAGTTATTTTCAGTTTGAAAATATGCGGCGGTTGGTGCGAGAGCAGTTCCCGCTGGAAGAACAGTTCTGGAAGCGGGTGGACCGTCTGGAAGAGTGGATTGCAGGGATGCGTCCATACCGGGTGGGAAACAGGCTCTGGAACAAGATGGAGATATTTGCCTCTGCCTTTGCGGCGTCCGGCGGCACGGAGGCGGATGCGCTCGACGGCGCAGTCGCCTGTTGCCTGTTGGCGGGGGTCTTTACCGATCGTCAGGACAAAGAATACGCGGGGCAAGTCCTTGCAGAGCTGGAAGCGGCGCTTGGAGAGGAACAGACTACGCAGTGCAAGCGGATGATGCAGTTGCTGCAATCTTTCGGAGAACAGCCCGATCCCCAATTCAAGGAGGCTAAATCAAGTGAGTAACGTTATCAACGTATTGACTGCGGATGGCGCGTCGAGCGTGCTGGAGATCCTGACAAGTCCTTTGCTCATCATTATTTATATTGCCGTCGTCATCCTTCTCATCCTGCTCGTGGTGATCTCCGTCATGATCAACGAACGCCGGTTTAATCAGTCGGTCAAACGCATTCTCTCGCAGGCAAAAAAGACGGAAAAGCTCGATCAGCTTGAACGGGAGGAAAAGGCGGGAAAGAACAAAAATCGTTTTGAACTGCTCAAAAAGATCGATGCGGAGGGTGTGAACAAACGCAGCGATTTTACGCAGTCGTGCACCCTCCATGAGATCTGCGATGAATTCCGCCTCTTTGCCGCAAACCGCCTGAATTTGTACTATGATATCTCCGATATCAGGCAATTTGTCGCGGGGCTTGCTGTTTCCCGCATCCTGATCCTGCAGGGTATGTCGGGTACGGGCAAAACGTCGCTCGCGTATGCGTTCGGGGAATTTATCGATAATTCCTCTGTCGTCATTCCCGTGCAGCCGATGTGGAAGGAGCGCACCGACCTGCTCGGGTACTACAATGAGTTCACCCGCCGCTTCAACGAAACGCTGCTTTTGGAGAAGATGTATGAGGCGGGCGAGCGGGAGGACATGTATATCACGATCATGGACGAACTCAATATCGCCCGCGTGGAATACTATTTTGCAGAATTTTTGTCTCTGCTGGAGATCCCCAATCCTGAGGCTCGCTATCTGGAAGTGGTGTCCGATCATTGGGAGACCGACCCCGCGAAGCTAAAGAACGGGCGTATCAGGCTGCCTGAAAACATGTGGTTTGTAGGGACGGCAAACAACGATGATTCCACGTTTTCCATCTCCGACAAGGTGTACGACAGAGCGATGGTTCTCAATCTCGACCGCAAGTCGGAGCCCTTTCAGACTTCGAGCAGCAAAAAGATGCCGCTCACCGCGAAAAAGTTCGATGAACTGGCACGCAAGGCGGTAGAGGACTATTCTGTCACGCAGGAAAGTCTTGCGCGCCTCGATCAGCTGGATAAATACCTGATCGAAAAGTTCCAGATCACTTTCGGCAACAGAATCATGCGTCAGATTCTGCGCTATATTCCGATCTTTATCGCATGCGGCGGAACGGAGCCGGAAGCGCTGGACGATATTCTGACAAAGAAGGTACTGCGTAAACTGGAGACGCAGAATACTGCCTACTTGCGCAGCGAATCCGAGGAACTTTGCAACTATATTGAGGGATTGTTCGGCGAGAACGCCATGCCGCGTTGCACCGAGTATATCCGCCGTATTGCAAGGAATATTTGAGGCGTAAAACATGACGCAGACCGATCTGTATTTTCGTGCATATCTCGACTATAAAACGGCGCTCCAAAAGGACAGGGAGACGTCCACACTTCGCGCCGCCCTTGTGCAGGCGGAGCAAGCGGAGCATATCGCCAGCGTGCGCGCGGTTTGTGAGATCGAAAACGATTGGGTGGACGCCGTCGAGCGCGGGCTGATCTATATCGGAAGGTCGATCGATGAGGAGCGACAATTCATCCTTTCCCAGGGCGAAGTCCAGCCCATCGAGAAGATCAAGCGCGTCTCCAAGGAATCGGTGGAGCACCTTGCGCGGCACAGCAACCTGATCATGCACGAACAAAAGAGTGCAGATGATATTGTACCCGATAAACTCTATACGGTGGAAAGGCTGAGCAATTATGCCGTATACGAGAACAGGTTTTTATTCATGCTCCTGAACATGGTCAAAGATTTTGTCTCGGTGCGCTATAACGCCATCGTCCGCCTGACCAATACATATCACGGGAAACTTTCGCTCGACAAGGCGGTCTCCCTGGGAAAGCACAGGCTGCGCTATCGGCTGGAGCTGGACGACGAGCGTGAGGATGATCCTGTCATGCGCGCGAATAATAACGTCCGCGAGACGCTGGAGCGCATGGAGATCATCTTGCGTACGGTGCACTACTATCTGAATACGCCGCTGATGACGGAGGTCGCAAAGGCGGATAAGCTCAAGCCGCCCATCACCAAGACCAATCCGCTGCGCATGGATAAAAATCTCAAGGAGACGGTCGTCCTCTATGAGTTTCTGATGGCGTATGAGAAGGACGGCTACACGATCACGCAAGAGGAGCAGTTGCTCGATCCGCGAAAGGGGGATGTGGCGGACGAACTTGTCCATCCCGCCTTGCTCGCCGCCTTTCTCACATACGAAAGCACGCTTGCACTGAAAGACGAGCTGCTGCGCCGCTATCAGGAGGAGGAAACGCGCAGGCGGGCGGAGGAGCTGCGCGAAGTCGAGGCACAGCTATCGTCCATCCGCGACCGGATGCGGGAAACGGGCTGGACAGAGCGTTATATCGCACTGTTGGAAAAGAAAAACAGTCTGTTGGAGCGCGAGAATGAGCGCGTCGCTGCGTTGCGTTCGCGCATGGAGGAGTTGGAAGGATTAAACAATGCGCTTCATGAGCAGATCGCCGCGCATGCGGCAGAGCTGGAATGCATCGGCGAGGCACACGCCAGAGAGATTTCAGATTATCAGGCGCGTCTTGACGAGCAGAGACAGAAACTTGCCGAGGAAATGACGGAGCGCGCCAATGAGCGCAGCCGTCTGGAAGAACAGAGGCGTGCGGAACTTGCGAAGCTGCGGGAGGAGACGGATGCACTGCTCGCCGAAAGAGACGGCCGCTATCTGGAAAAATCGCGCGAGGCAGAGGATCTGACGGAGCGCCTTGCACGGCTTGCAAAACAAAAAGCCCTCAACGATGCCCGTCTGAACGGGATTCGGCAGCAATACGGACTGTTGTCTCCCATGGATGATTTTTCCTCCGAGGAAGCCTTTACGGAACTGGAAGATGAACTTGAGGCGCTGTATGAGTTGGTTCGTGGCGAATGGAAGAATGCGAAAGAGATCTTGCGAAGAAATTTCCTGCATGACCTCAAGGACATTATAAGCGGCAAAAAACGTAAAGCTGCCGCTGCGAAAAAGGCAGAAGTTTTGCCGGAGGAAGACGAGGCCGCTGCTGCACATGAGGCTCCGGAGCAGGTTGCGGCAGAGCCCGCAGAACAGGACGGCGGCGAAAATGCATTAGCGGAGGGCGAACAGCGCAATGAAGAAACAAGAAGGACCTAAAAAACACTACAAGCTGTCCATATTTTTCATCGCGCTTGTCGCCATTGCGGGCGGACTGTTGCTGACGGCCCTGATCTACTTGCAGGTTACGGGTCAGTTTGCCGCGCTCACGGAGGCGATCCGGGAAATTGTCGCGCAGAACACCATCTACGGGATCCTGATCCTATTCTGGGTCATCATCATTCCGTTGATGCTCGTCCTGATCTTTGTGCTCAATCTGTTCAGGAGGGACAGGTTCAAGAAGATCAAAAAGGGCTGGGAGGACGCGGCGCGGATCGTCGCCGAAAAGGAGGCGGCAGCCAGGAAGCGGGAAGAGGAAAAGAAAAAACAGACCATTTCCCGCTTCGGGACACTGAACAGCTACGATCACAAATCGCCCGCCCGTAAGGCGGACCAGGCGGCGCTTACGCTCACGCTCGGCGATTTTTGCGACAACTTCCGTATGTTTGCGGCGCAAAAGTTTCGATTGTACTATGATATTTCTGTCATCAGACAGTTTGTGGCGGGGCTTGCCGTCTCGCACCTGATGATCTTGCAGGGCATGTCGGGCACGGGCAAAACATCGATCGCCTATGCGTTCGGCGAGTTTCTCGGAAATTCTTCGGAGATCGTTCCCGTGCAGCCCGTCTGGAAGGAGCGCACCGATCTTCTGGGCTATTACAATGAGTTTACAAAAAAGTATAACGAAACGCCTTTCCTGCAAAAGATGTACCAGGCAAACGCAAGCGATAAGCTGTATGTCGTCGTCCTGGATGAGCTGAACATTGCACGCGTGGAATACTACTTTGCGGAGTTTCTCTCACTGCTGGAGATCCCCGATCCCAATTCTCGCTACCTTGAAGTCGTACCTGACCGCTGGCCGACCGATCCCGCAGGTCTGCAAAACGGGAGAATCAGACTGCCCGACAATATGTGGTTTATCGGCACGGCAAACAACGACGATTCCACCTTCGCGATCTCCGACAAGGTGTACGACAGGGCAATGGTCATCAATCTTGACAGCAAGGCAGAGCCCTTCCTGCCGGACGGCGACGAGGTGCGCTGTGTTCCCATTTCCGCCGCCGGATTCAGGAAGTTGATTGCCTCTGCGCAGGCGGGGTATGAGATCACCAACCGCAATATGCGCAGGCTCAGAGAGTTGGACGAATACCTGATCGAAAAATTTCAGATCACCTTCGGAAACCGCATCATGCGGCAGATCAAGGACTATATTTCCGTCTATGTCGGATGCGGTGGTGACGAAATGGAAGCGCTCGATGATATCATATCCAAAAAAGTGCTTCGGAAGTTGGAGATGCAGAACGCCGTATACGTCAAAAATCAGGCGGAAGCGCTGTGCAACTACCTTTGCGAGCTGTTCGGCGAAACTAAAGTTCCCAAGTGCATTGCATATGTCAGGCGCGTCGCGCGGAATGCGTAAGGAGGGTATATGAACGGTAGATCCAGGCTTTTATATGTTTTTGGTACGATCGTTGTCGTCCTTATTTCGGCAGTGATCATTGCCGCATGCCTGATCGGTGTCGGAAACGGTTTTGGACTGATCAACTGGTCAGCATTGGGATCGGGCGGTACGGGCGGCGGCACGGGCGGCGGCACGGGCGGCGGCACGGGCGGCGGTGGTTTGCCCGGCGGCGGTGATACGCAGATCGAATATCACGAGCACGAGCTGACCTTCCTGGAACGGAACGAACCGACCTGTACGGAAGAGGGAAATATCGCATGTTGGTACTGTGAAACATGTGATGTGTATTACTCGGACATGTACGGGCAAAAACCTCTGACGGAAGATGAGGTGTTCCTTGACCCGCTCGGACACGATTTTTCGGAGGAATGGGAGTACACCACCTCAGAGCACTATCATCCCTGCACCCGCTGCGATGCGCAGTCCGACAAGGATGAGCATATCTATAACACGAGCGGCGTTTGTGTCGTGTGCGAATATGAACTGCCTGGGGAAGTTCCGCCTGAAGGCGGCGGAGGCGGAGAGTTTGCCGGACTCGATCTGAGCGGCCTGATCAGAGGACCGATGTTTTACAATGATGCCGTAATTGCATATGTCTATTCCGATACGTCCGGCGGCGAGTACCTCAAAGTCAAGAGTTTTGGCGACTATGCCGGCTTTATGTGGGATTCTGCAGAGGCGTATGACGGGAGACTTGTTGCCGACTACTCGATGAATTATCTCACCGGGGCGTGGATGGAAAACGAGTACACGCCGTCAAAGATGACCATCCTCAACAAGACTTCGCTCTATATTCTTCCGAGCTATCTGGCTGTCGGAGCAGGCGGGTATGAGACGCAGAGCAGCGACGTGCTGTATGTCGGCGAGTATACGGCGAGCTATACGGTTCCGTATTTCACCAATGCGGATGTCAGGGGAAGTCTTTCCTCTGTCCCCGATCTCGGCGCGTACAGCGCCGCGGAGGCAGCGTACAGGCAGTATGTTTATGAAAACTATCTCTCCGTTCCCGCGTCAACATTGGAGTTTTTGTTGCAGTATGCGGAGGAACACGGCATCTCTCCCTCCGATGAGAATTTGATTTGGGAAATTGAGGCGCTGATCCGTTCCTCTGCAACGTATAATATGCAATATGACAGAGACATGGATGCGGAGGAGGATATCGTGGTCGCGTTTCTCGATCGTTATCGAGAGGGGACGTGCTCGCATTTCGCTTCGGCTGCGACGTTGATGTATCGCGCACTTGGTATCCCGGCGCGCTATGTAACGGGGTGCGTCTGTACGACTTCCGCCGGGCGGTACGCCGTCGTTACGGGCAGTCAGGCGCATGCCTGGACGGAGATCTATCTCGATGGCTATGGCTGGATCGCGGTCGATGCCACTGGGAGTGGGGGGCTTGGCGGAGGGCTGCCTGGTGGAGGACTGCCCGGCGGGGAAGAGCCCGGCGGGGAAGAGCCCGGCGGAGAACAGCCCGGCGGAGAACAGCCCGGCGGAGAACAGCCCGGCGGGGAAGAGCCCGGCGGGGAAGAGCCCGGCGGGGAACAACCCGGCGGACAACAGCCGCCTTCCATTGCTCCCACCCGTACATTACAAATCACGACCCAGGACATCGTTGCCGAATATGACGGTACGGCGCATTTCAGCGAGGACTTCTCCGTTGTCGGGCTGGCGAGCGGGCACAGAATTCAAACATTCAACGTGACGAAACTGACGAGGGTCGGCGTCGCGACCAATGAAGTGGCGGGAATTCTCGTCTATGACAGCCTCGGAAACGATGTCACGACCATGTACAAGATGGAATATACCTATGGAACGATTACCGTGACGCCGCGGTCGATCACGATCGAGACAGGCTCGGCATCCAAGGTATATGACGGAACGCCGTTGCAATGCGATACATATTCGGTCACGTCGGGCGCGCTTGCGGAGGGCGATCAGATCGGCGAGATCGTTTTTACCGGTACGCAGACCGAGCATGGAAGAAGTCAGAACGGCATTTCCGACCTTGTGATATACGATCGTGACGGGACGGATGTAACCACATGCTATTCGATCGAGGTCGTCGCAGGCACATTGACGGTCTATTGACAGGGGATCAGAATGCTCTATCAATCGTATCAACAAAAACTTGATCATCTGACAGCGATTTTTGCGAAAATCTGGCGCTTTCGCATTCTCATTGTCTGCGCCGTCGTATTTGTCGTCGCATTGATAGGCGTTTTGCTGGGTATCACAGGGACCATCGTTTCGTTCCGCTGCGATTCGTCGGTATGGTATGGCGATGAATTGCAGGTCTCGGCTTCGGCGATCTTTAAGGGTGTAACGTATGAGTATCGGCAGGCGGGCGGTACCTGGGGCAGCGAGCGTCCGACAAAAGTTGGCAACTATGAGGTGCGGGCGTCGGCGGACGGCATCGGCGGAACACGGTACAGTCAGGTTCTTTCGTTTTCGGTGCTGTCGCGTCCCACCGAAGTAACGATCGTGCAGGAAACTCTGGTCTATGGGGAGACGCCCGTTGCGACGGCAGAGCTTGTCTATTCCGATGAGATCCTATCGCAGTCCGTAGCGTATGAAATCGAGGATGCGAACTTTATGATTTCCTCGGCAGAGCTCACTGTCGTCAACGAAGCGGGCGAGGAGGTCACGGAAAACTATCAGTTTAGCTTTCAGCCTTGCAGCGTCGCCATGGCGCCCCGCCCCATCACGATCTCCGTCGAGGACGCCGTAAAAGTGTATGACGGCACGCCGCTCACGTCCCGCGAATATTGCATTGCCGATGGCTCGCTGGTCGAAGGGGATCGCCTTGAAGTGGACTTTTCCGCTTCCGTGACCTTGGCATCGACGGTCGAAAATACGCCCGTGGTTCATATCCTGGATCGCGCCGGCACGGATATTACCGCGTACTACGATATCACCATCGATGTGGGGATGCTTGTGGTGGAGCCGATGGAGATCATGGTGACGACAGGAAGTGCGCAGAGCGTATATGACGGCGCAGATTGGTCAGAGGAGTCATATACGGCAAGCGTGCCTCTCCCTGCCGGGCATACTGCAGTATGCTCTGCATTCCCGTCCGTTCGCAATGTGGGCACCTATGAAAATACGGCAACTGTTGTGATCGTCAATGCGGAAGGGGAGGACGTGAGCGGAAGTTTTCGCTTACAGATGACGTTCGGGACCCTGACCGTGTTGCCAAGAACGCTGGAGGTGACGACGGGCTCGCAGACGTGGGCATATGACGGCTTGCCGCATTCCTGCAAGGAGTTTTCCGCCGTTGGTTTGGTTGAAGGCCATGCGATGCAGGTCATGTCTGCAACGTCCGTCACGGAGGTCACGGATGACGGCGATATTCCCGGCTATGTGGAGAATATTTTGACGTTTTCCATTATGGATGCGCAGAATACGGACGTGAGCGCCAACTATTCTCTTCAGTTCGACTACGGCAGCTTGCGCATTTCTGAAGCGGTCATCGTGCGCGTGTTCGGGTTGGAAAAGTATTATGACGGAACGCCGCTTTCCTATACGGAGGACGATTATCGGGTCATCCATCATCCGGAAGGGTACGATGTGCGTGTGATGATCAATGGATCTTTGACCGAACCGGGAAAGCGGACGCCGCAGGTGACGGTACTGGTCTTTGATGAAAGCGGCAGAGATGTCACAGCACAACAGATGATTTCTGTGATCGGCGAATGCTATCTGCGTGTGCTGCCTCGGAAAATCATTGTTTCGAGTATATCCGTTTCGGTGGAAAATCAGGGGGAGAATCTCTACGGAAACGCCTTTGACAATGCAGTCTGGATCTCGCTTGGCTCTTTGGCAGACGGACACAGAATGGAGGCAGAGGTGACAGGCGTTTTGCATCCGGAGGAAAGCTCCGCCGAAAACACGATCGGATTGGTCACGATCTACGATGAAAACGGGAGAGATGTCACCAACTGTTATAACATTGTCTTGAATTTCGGAACGCTCCAGTGGACGTGATGTATATTTGTGCGAGCGACAAAAATGCAATAGCTTGCATATGAACACTTTCCATACTATGAGTCCCATACGGTACCTGCGCCACCGGCCCCACGGGGCCGACGGGCGCAACCGGTGCGACTGGTCCAACCGGTGCCACAGGCGCGACGGGTGCTACGGGTACCGGCGTGACGGGCGCCACTGGTCCCACGGGCGCAACGGGTGCAACCGGTGCGACTGGTCCAACCGGTGCCACAGGCGCGACGGGTGCTACGGGTACGGCGGATACGCAGCTGCTGTCGGCTTATTCCACGCCAAGCGCGCCAGGGACAGCGGGCAATGCGTTGCTGTTTGATCTGAACGGAGCTTCGTCGGGTACGGGCATCACGCATACGCCCGGGAACAGCGACTTTACCGTAGAGGACCCCGGCATTTACACGGTGGCGTTCCACGGCAACCTCGCGCCCGCTTCGGGCGTGAACTTCCCGCTCAACGTCATTCTGGAGTTGCAGCAAAACGGTACGGTCGTCCCCGGGGCGGTGGTGCAGCATACCTTCCACACGTCGCCCGATACTGCGACCGTTGCGTTCAGTCTCCCGGTAGACGTGCCGAGCGTGCCCGCCACGTTCCGTGTCGTCGGCGAGGGCGGTAACTTTATCTACAGTGAAGTGACGATGACCCTCTATAAGGTCGCCGAGACTTCCGCATAATTGTGAGAAAGGGGAATTTTGCGGGCATCCGCCCGCAAAATTCCTTGCTTTTTTTATGAGAATGTTGTAGAATAATTGCGTTGCCGAGAGGCATGTGTGCTTGCTTGTAATTGGCATACGAAAAACCTGAAAAAGCTTCCGTAGTTAAATGGATATAACAGCCCCCTCCTAAGGGGCCGTTGTGGGTTCGATTCCCGCCGGGAGTACCAAGGCCGCGCCCCTGCCAACGCAGGGGCGCGGCCTTGGTATTTCAATAGGGGAGGACCTGCCGCACGAAGAGCGGCGGTTCGCCCCGACGCAGTCGGTACGAGGGCGCAGCCCGAAGTATTCCCGCCGGGAGTACCAAAGGCGCACCCCTTGCTTTTGCAGGGGGTGTGCTTTTGGTATTTCAATAGGAGAGGACCAGCCGCGCAGGGCGCGGCGGTTCGTCCCGACGCAGTCGGCACGAGGGCGCAGCCCGAAGTATTCCCGCCGGTAGTTGGTATAAAAATCGGGTTATACCAGAAAATTTTACTATCCAGCAAAAAGGAATGACCGCAAAGGCCATTCCTTTTACTCTGTCAGGCGGTTCAAAGCGTTCACCGCGATGCCCTGCGTATCAGGGATAAAGTGGCTGTACACTTTCAAAGTGACGGTCGAATCGCTGTGTCCCATGTATTTGCTCACCGTCTGTATCGGGACATTCTGCGCCAAAAGCAAGCTACAATAGGTATGCCGCAAGCCGTGGCAAGTGACGTGTTTCATGTCCCACTTGCGCTCATAGAAGGTCAGCCATTGCCCGATGGACTGCGGGTACAGCGGCTGACGATATACATTTACGGCGAGATAGGTTTCGTCAAGACGGCTGTCAAACTCCTCGTCGGCGAGCCTGAACCAGTCCATGTACTTCTTCAAATCCACCAACATGCGGCTTGTACCAAAGCACCCGTAAAAATTGCGGTGAGAAGCTCTGGCGATGACTGCAAAATACTTTTGCGAGCGTCCTCTTTTAGGTGTATGCGCAGGTCGGGGTGATATTGCTCCATTGTATGTTCTTCGGGGTCGGCGTAGCCGATGCCGATAAACACAGGGATCATATAGGTGGGCGGCACCTTGAGCTTTGCCTTGACAACATCATGTTCCTGATTGAGCGGTATCCGCATCGAGCAAGCGAGTCCCTCGGCGGCCGCTGCCAAAAAAATATTCTCTATCACGCACCAGATGGTGGCGAAGGGGTTGAGTTTGGAAACGTATTCGCCGTTCAGTTGTTTGGATTTGAACAGGGGGATAATGACATAGGGCGCGTCTTTGAGCA
>DXBS01000066.1 GCA_019116405.1 Candidatus Gallimonas intestinigallinarum
CTGCGAAAGGCTCGTCGTCCGAGGTCTTTCTCTCCTCCTCCTCGCCCGTCTTGGGATTGATGCCCTTGACATGATCGACGTCCAGAGGGCTGGGAAGGAAGCGGATGACCGCATCGAGCAGGAACTGCACGCCCTTGTTCTTGTAGGACGAACCGCAGAGCATGGGAACCGCTTCCATCTTGAGGCAGCGCTCACGAAGGCCTGCGATGATCTCCTCCTGCGTCAGCTCCATCGTCTCGAGGTATTTTTCCATGAGTTCGTCGTTCGCGGAAGCCGCTTCCTCGACGAGCTTTTCGTGATACTTCTCGGCAAGCTCCATCATGTCGGCGGGAATGGGCTCCTTGTGGAAATCCTTGCCGAGATCGTCGTAATAGATCTCAGCCTCCATCGCGATGAGGTCAATGATGCCGCGGAAGGTATCCTCCTTGCCGATGGGCAGCTCGATCGGAACGGGGTTCGCGCCGAGACGCTCCTTGATCATCTTCTCCACGCGGAAGAAGTCCGCGCCGTTGATGTCCATCTTGTTGACGTATGCGATACGGGGCACCTTGTAGGTGTCAGCCTGACGCCAGACCGTCTCGGACTGGGGCTCGACGCCGCCCTTTGCACAGAACGTCGCGACGGCGCCGTCCAGAACGCGCATGGAGCGCTCGACCTCGACCGTGAAGTCGACGTGACCGGGCGTATCGATGATGTTGAAACGATGACCCTTCCAGATACAGGTGGTCGCAGCGGACGTGATCGTGATGCCGCGCTCCTGTTCCTGGACCATCCAGTCCATGGTCGCGGCGCCTTCGTGAACTTCGCCCAGCTTGTGCGTCTTACCCGTATAGAACAGGATACGCTCGGTGGTCGTCGTCTTGCCGGCGTCGATGTGCGCCATGATACCGAAGTTTCTTGTATGCTGTAAATCGTATTCTCTTGCCATAGCCAACCTCGATTAGAAGCGGAAGTGCGCGAACGCCTTGTTCGCTTCCGCCATTCTGTGGGTATCTTCCTTCTTCTTGACCGAGCCGCCGGTGTTGTTGTAGGCGTCCATGAGCTCGGCTGCGAGCTTCTTGCTCATCTCGCGCTCGCTTCTCTTTCTCGTGTTGATGACGAGCCAGCGGATGGCAAGCGTCTGACGGCGCTCGGGACGGATCTCGACGGGAACCTGATAGTTCGCACCGCCGACACGGCGAGCCTTGACCTCGACAACGGGCGTGATATTTGCAAGCGCCTGCTTGAAGATCTCCATGGGATCCATGTTGAGCTTCTCGCCCATGATCTTGAATGCGTCATAGACGATGCCCTGCGCAACGCTCTTTTCGCCGTCGAGCATGATCTGATTGATGAGCTTGGTGACGACCTTGCTCCCGTACATAGGATCGGGCAGGACGTCTCTCTTGGGGACTTTCCCTCTTCTGGGCATTGTGATCTCCTCCTTTTTAATTTTACGTTTTGACCGTTTGGGCGGTCACCCTTCAATACGGCTGTCGCTTGCCTTTCGGTAGCGATCCTTCTGTCTTGCGACATACTGCCTACTTCATCGGGGATGATATTCCGAAATCAGTAGGGGTTCAAGCCTTTATCGGCTTACTTGGGGCGCTTTGCGCCGTACTTGCTGCGGGACTGCTTGCGCTTTGCAACGCCTGCCGTATCGAGCGCGCCGCGGATGATGTGATAGCGGACGCCGGGCAGATCCTTGACTCTTCCGCCGCGGATGAGAACGGAGCTGTGCTCCTGAAGATTGTGACCTTCGCCGGGAATGTAAACGGTACCTTCCTGCTTGTTGGTCAGTCTCACCCTTGCGATCTTACGAAGCGCCGAGTTGGGCTTCTTGGGAGAAGTCGTCGTGACGGAAAGGCAAACGCCGCGCTTTTGAGGGCATGCGTCGAGAATGTGGCACTTGGACTTGTTCGCCTCCGTCTCTCTGCCTTTCTTGATGAGCTGGTTGATCGTGGGCATCTTGTTACCTCCTTGTAAGATTTCGGAATATCCTCAAACCGTAAAATACGGAGATGAGAAACATAGTTTGTCCTGCGGACGCGCCGTATCTATAAATGTAGTAAGCGCGACATGGGATTGCGAAGGAAATCTTCTTCCTTGGCTTTTGCGGAAAAGTTCCGAGCAAGACGAGGAGCGCGCGGCTTTCCCGACGGGAGTTTACTAAAGCGTAAATAACCGAGGGAAAACGCAGGCGCGACATAGTATTGCGAAGGGAATCCTCTTCCTTAGCTTTTGCGGAAAAGTTCCGAGCAAGACGAGGAGCGCGCGGCTTTCCCGACAGGAGTTTACTTTGTGTAAATGACCGAGGGAAAACGCAAGCGCGACATAGTATTGCGAAGGAAATCTTCCGCAAAAAAGGCGCACAAAAAAATGCGCCCATCCACAGGCAACGTGTATTGTAGCAAAGTTAAGCCGCTTTGTCAAATGTTTACAGCAAATTTTTGCAAAAAAATTCCCTTTGAGGCGTTCTAAGCGCGGGTCAGACAATATTTTACAAGATTATTACAAGTTTGTGACAACTTTATGAAAACTAATTTACAACTATATGTTAGAATGTATTCAACAATGGTTAGGAGGTATCTATGAAAAAAGTGGCAATCGGCGCATTAGCATTGGCAACAATCATCGGTCTGACGGCAGCTTCCCCTATTGTAACCGCATCTGCAGAAGCAGCAGCTGCCCGCGAAGCTAAAATTTGGCAAGCAATTGACGAAAGAAACCAATACATAGGCGATTTGTTAACCGAACAAAGCAATGCCTACCTTCGCGGCGATACCGAAACCGCAGAAAACATTGAAAATACGCTTACTAATTTAGGTGTTAAACAACTTACAAATGAAGAAATAATAGAGTTCAACAAGCAACTTTCTACTACAAGTGTACTAAATGATGACTATGATGGTTATTATGTTGAAACAGATACATATACATATCATCAATACATTGTTGACTCAGGAATGTATTCTGCAGAATTTACAATTATTGCACCAAAATCTTTAGAAAGTAATTTGGTAAAATCAGGACTCATAGCAGAAAAGCACTACGATTCTATCATAGCCGGTATAAATGTTCTTGAAATTTTAGGAAAAAGTTTTCTAGGTTCCAAATTTGAGCGTTTAGACCTTGCTTTTACGGCTATAGACATTTTTTCAGGCTTATTTTCTGATTTGCAACCTTCCATGACAATTGAAAATGTCAGTATGCAATACGAATGGATGATTGCCGAAACAGTTTGTTTCTTATCATGGCCCAGATCAACAGGTGCTTTTGACCTACAATGCGCATCAAACTATGTATCGTTCGACATTGTGTCTAGCGCTAAAAAATTGACAATTGAAAATGGTCATGCTGTTACAGAAATAGCCCCGTCGGTCCTGCACGGGGAGTATCAATCGCCCATGTATTGCAGCACCAAAGAATATTTTGAATACAGAAAAACAGGGAACAAAGACTATGATCGGCAAGAAATGTTGCAATCAGTTGATATTCATGACGAGGTTGGAAACACTGTACATGCCGTTAATTTACTTAACCCTGATTCCCCAACCCAAATCCGCTAAATTTCCAATCGAGGTTTGAATATGAAAAAGAAAACTGCCATTGTGATTCCTGCACTTTCCCTCTCTGTCGCGCTGCTCTTTAGCGGCTGCGCGACAGAGTACCCCGCCGAGGCGTATGAAAATCATCCGATCGGGGATGTTTTAACGACCGTTGCGCAAGATATGTCGTCAAGATGGTATCATGCTTTTTACAACACGGATATGCTCGACTATCAGCTTGCACTCGTTGGTGCAGAGCGCAAAACAGAAAATGAGCTCTCCGCACTGTTAGGCACAACTGCTGAATACGTGCTCCATGACGGTTGCAATTACTGGTATATCGCAAAATCGATCACTGTGAACGATACGGAATACACTGCCCCCATCGTGTTTGCCATTCCCGACACCTTTTCACAAGACGGAGGCGAAGTTGTCTGCGGCATGGAGGATCTTTCGAATGAATCCCCCCGTGCAATGCTTTATACTGCATGGCCGGTCTATTCCTACCAATATTTGCAGGACGGCAACGAAATGCGGCTGATCACTCGTTCTTCGCTTGTTGTTATCAGCAGCTTGCAGATCACAACAGGACTGAGAGAATATCGCGCTTATGAATCGTTTGACGTTGTCTATTCTCCCTATTTTGAAAATGCGGCACAATACGTTCTGGAGAGCGGAAACCGTCTGCCTGACGATATCCGCGTCAAAACCGTGGAGATCCGCAATCAACTTGACGGAGGGAAGAGCGTTTGCAGCATTGATCTGCCAAACGCCTAAAGGAAACATGACAAAATTTAAGTTAGTCCTTCCCTCGCTTGCAACCGCACTTCCCCTCTCTGCCGCGCTGATCTTTAGCGGCTGCGCGACGGAAACGGTCTATCCGCTCTCGGCATACACCAACCACCCCGTCGGAGACGCGATCGCGCAATACCTTTCCGAACAGGACGCCCTCACCTTCCCCGACGAGGGCATGGAGGAAGCACTTTCGCAATTCGGCGTAGAAGTCGTCTCTGAAGAGACGCTCCGCGAACGATTGGGCGACGAAGCGGAAGCCGTGCTCGGCGAACACTGTACCTATTTGTATACGGAGCGGGAATTTACGACGCAATACGGTGATACGCTGCTTTCCCCTGCCGTCTACGTCATCAGCGCAGACGAGGACCGCTGGTTTACCCAGACCTTTACGCCCGAAAATTCCGACGGTGCAAGATGGGACAGTTATTATGTCTCCGTCCATGACATCCTCTCCTGGCAATACCTGCCCGCAGAGGACGGCGGCTATGACTGCATTGCCCTGTCTGACTTTGCCTTTGTCCGCGTGTATTGTACGGAACACTATATTTTTCCCGCCGGGCACACCGGATCAACGCAGTCGGAGTATCTCTATACGCAATATGCGCCCTACTTCGATGACGCCGTCACGCCCATGCAGCAAAATGTCGGTATCCAAGAAGACATGCGACTGGAAGAGACGACGATCATCATCAGCGGCGTAGAGATCGGCTCCGTTTCCCTCTCGCGCGGCAGGGAATGACTGCAAAAAATTGCTTCACCCGCAAAAAATTCACAACTTTTTTACAACTTTGTGCGGAGGAATTTACACGCGTCTGCTATACTGTAATCAGGTGGGCGGGAAAACGTCTGCCGAAGGGTGCAACCACCCCTTGCACTGCCTCATCGTCGCCGCGGGACTTGCATGAAACCTGCCGCGACAGCCGCAAACGCTACCCCCGTTTTGCGGACCATTTCTTCCCGGGCGCTCTGCTTTTTGCAGGGCGTTTCCCGTTATCGGCAAATCACGCTTGACCCTCCGCCCCTACGGGGGAGACCCTTCCGACGGGCTTCGCCCGCCACCTCCCCTAAAAATCTGCGATTTTCAGGGGAGGCAAGTTTGCCCTTAGTTATAAATTATGCCGCAAGCAGGGTTCCCCTGCGCCAGCGGGACTCAATTTGCCAACCCTTTGGCTTTTGCAGAAAAGTGAGCGGCGCGCGCTATTTTGTTGCGAATGCGCGCCGCGAGAATAACCTGCGGATAGCGTAAACGTGCCCGCGGGTTTTTCTCAATCTCACGAGATTTCTTTTCGCCAGTTCGAAAAGAAATCTGTGAACTATCTATTGACAAATTTCCCCAAAAGCATTACAATAGTATATGGTAAAAAATATCGATAAGGAGATCGGTTTACTATGAACAAAATGACTGTCAAAGACATCAAAGATTGGAAGGGCAAGCGCGTCCTTGTCCGCTGCGACTTCAACGTCCCCATGAAGGACGGCGTCATCACCGACGAGAACCGCATCATTGGCGCACTTCCCACCATCAAATATCTGATGGAGCACGGCGCAAAGGTCATCCTCTGCTCGCACATGGGCAAGCCCCACTCCATCCTCTCCGATGAAGTCAAGCTCACGAAGAAGGATCAGAAGAAGATCGATGCTCTGCCCGAAGCAGAGCGCGAAGCTGCAAAGCAGGCGGTCATCGAGAAGGCAAAGAAGGAAGATCCCAAGAAGCTCACCCTTGAGCCCGTCGCAAAGCGCCTCAACGAGCTGCTCGGAGACAAGGTCACGTTCGCGCACGACGTCGTCGGTCCCGACGCGCAGGCAAAGGTCGCTGCATGCAAGGAGGGCGAGTGCGTCCTGCTTGAGAATCTCCGCTTCCACTGGGAGGAGGAGAAGAAGGACCTTGAGTTCTGCAAGAAGCTCGCTTCCTACTGCGATATCTACGTCAACGACGCATTCGGCACCGCGCACCGTTCGCACGCATCCACCGCGGCGATCGTCGAGTATGGTCTCGTCAAGACCGCTGTCTGCGGCTTCCTCATCGAGAAGGAACTGACCGTCATGGCGGACTCCCTGGAGCACCCCAACCATCCCTTCGTCGCCATTCTCGGCGGCGCGAAGGTCGCGGACAAGCTGGGCGTCATCAACAACCTGCTTGAGAAGTGCGATACGCTCATCATCGGCGGCGGCATGGCATACACCTTCCTCAAGGCGGAGGGCGGCTCGGTCGGCACCTCGCTCGTGGACGACGAGAAGATCGACTACTGCAAGGAGATGATGCAGAAGGCGAAGGACATGGGCAAGGAACTGCTTCTGCCCATCGATACCGTCATCACCAAGGATTTCCCCGATCCCATCGACGCACCCATCGAGACGAGCGTAGTCGCCTCCAAGGAGATTCCCGCAGACATGATGGGGCTGGACATCGGGCCCAAGACGCGCGAACTGTTCGCGAACAAGATCAAGTCGGCAAAGACGGTCATCTGGAACGGTCCTATGGGCGTGTTCGAGAACCCCATCCTCGCGGCGGGCACGATCGCGGTCGCGCAGGCGCTGGCAGACGCACAGGGCGCAACGACCATCGTCGGCGGCGGCGACTCCGCGGCGGCATGCGCGCAGCTCGGCTTTGCGGACAAGGTCACGCACATTTCGACGGGCGGCGGCGCTTCCCTCGAGCTGTTCGAGGGCAAGGTGCTTCCCGGCATTGCGTGCCTGAACGATAAGAACTGACAAGCATTTGTCCCGGCGGGACGGCGATCGCCGTCCCGCTTTCACGGGCAGACGGTGAGATCCGGGGGGAGGCGCCGTTTTCGTCCTGATCGGATGCGTTCGATCGTTGATTTACTCGGTTTTGAATATACTGAGTGATGCATGGCAGATCGAAACATTCGATCCCACACAAAAATGACAACAAATAATCGCAAGGAGTGAAATATGGTCTACAGAACCCCCATCATTGCAGGCAACTGGAAAATGAACAACACCGCCAAGGAGGGCGTTGCGCTCGTCAACGCGCTCAAGCCCATGGTGGCAGATGCAAAGTGCGAGGTCGTCGTATGCGTCCCCGCCATCGACATCCCCGCCGTTGCGGAAGCGATTGCAGGCAGTAATATCAAGCTTGGCGCACAGAATGTCCATCATGCACCCAAAGGAGCGTACACGGGCGAGATCTCCGCTTCCATGCTGCTCGAGTACGGCGTGGAGTATGTCATCATCGGACACAGCGAACGCCGCCAGTACTTCGGTGAAACGGACGAGACGGTCAACAAGCGCACGCTGGCAGCACTCAACGCAGGGCTCACCCCCATCGTCTGCATCGGCGAGACGCTCGCCGAGCGCGAGGGCGGCAAGACGGAAGAGGTGCTCGATAAGCAGATCACCGCGGGACTGAAGGGCATTGACGACATCTCCAAAATCGTCATCGCATACGAGCCCGTCTGGGCGATCGGCACGGGCAAGACGGCGACCTGCGAACAGGCGAACGAAACCATCGGTTATATCCGCAAGAAGTGCGCCGAGGTGTTCTGCCCCAAGTGCGCCGAGAAGGTGCGCATTCAGTACGGCGGCTCGATGAACGCGGGCAACTGCAAGCAGCTGATGGCGATGCCCGAGATCGACGGCGGGCTCATCGGCGGCGCTTCCCTGAAGGCGGCGGATTTTGCTACCATTGCCATGTACGATAAGGGCGGCATGGGAGGCATGAAGCTTCGCAAAGATCTGTTATAAGGAGTATATCACTATGAAATCAACTTGCGCGATCATCATCATGGACGGCTACGGGCTTGCGCCTGCGGGCGAGGGCAACGCCATCTCCATAGACGGCAGCAAGAACGTAACGGCATACCGTGAAAACTATCCCTCTGCGACGCTGGGCGCGAGCGGGCTCTCCGTCGGGCTCCCCGACGGGCAAATGGGCAATTCCGAAGTCGGACACCTCAACATGGGCGCGGGGCGCATCGTCTATCAGGATCTGACCAAGATCACCAAGTCCATCCAGGACGGCGACTTCTTTGAAAATCCCGCCCTGTTGAAGGCGATGGAGAACGCCAAGCAGCCCGGCAAGAAGCTGCACCTGTGGGGACTTTTGTCGGACGGCGGCGTCCATAGTCACATTACCCACCTGTACGCGCTGCTGGAAATGGCGAAAAAGCACGGTGTTCCCGAGACGTACGTCCACTGCTTTATGGACGGCAGAGACGTCTCCCCCACCTCGGGCGTACACTTCGTCGAAGCGCTGCAGGCGGAGATAGACAAGCTCGGCTACGGCAAGATC
>DXBS01000067.1 GCA_019116405.1 Candidatus Gallimonas intestinigallinarum
GACAGGCGGAATAAGATCAGGCAGAAGCTTGTACGCATGGTGGACGGGCTCAGGGAGTGTCAGCAAAGCAGCAAAGGCCGCCCCGGCTTTTTGTGGGCGGCGCCGCTGATTTCCAAGGAGAATCCCGAGGCGCAGTTTGACAATGTCGAGCGCGGAAAGCTGAATATCAGGACGGAGGCGTGGGTGCCGTGGTACACGATGCACAAGCTGCTTGCAGGGCTTCTGGACTGCTACAGGTTGGGCGGCTATGCGCCCGCGCTCGATGTCGCGGAAAAGTTGGGGGATTGGGTCGCCGAACGCGTGCTTGCGTGGGATGATGCGACGCAAAAGCGCGTGCTCTCCGTCGAATACGGCGGCATGAACGACTGCATGTACGAGCTGTACGCCCTCACGAAGCAGCCGCGCTTTGCGAAAGCGGCGCATGTCTTTGACGAAGAAGCGCTCTTCGATGCAATCTTGACGGAGGGCAAGAACGTCCTGAAAGATCTGCACGCGAACACGACAATCCCCAAGATCATTGGCGCGTTGAAGTGTTATCTCGTCCTGCATGGCGAAGTACTGGACGGCGAGATCGTGGATGCGTCCCGCTATCTGCGCGTGGCGGAGGTGTTTTTCCGCATGGTCGTCGAGCGGCACACCTATGTCACTGGCGGCAATTCGGAGTGGGAGCACTTCGGCGCGGACTATGTCCTCGACGCCGAGCGCACCAACTGCAATTGCGAGACGTGCAACGTCTACAATATGCTCAAGCTCGCGCGCGGGCTGTTCTGCGTGACCGGGGATGCACGATACACCGACTATTACGACAACGCCTTTACCAATTCCATTCTGTCATCGCAGAACCCGGAAACGGGCATGACGACCTATTTCCAGCCCATGGCGGGCGGGTTTTTCAAGGTATTCTCCCGCCCGTACGATAAGTTCTGGTGCTGCACGGGCAGCGGCATGGAGAGCTTCACCAAGCTCGGCGACAGCGCCGTCTATTTTGATGGTGATTACTATCTTGAACAATATTTTTCGATGCGGGTAGAGCACGGCGGCGTGCGTTTTTCCGTTCACTGTGATTTCCCCATGTCGGACGAAGCGATCATACAAGCGGAAGCGGGGGATTTTTCCCTGCATCTGCGCGTACCCGACTGGGCGGCGTCGCCCATGCAGCTCACACGGAACGGAGTGCGAGTGCCCGTTGAGGCGTGTGAAGGGCACCTTGCTGTCTCGCTCAGGGCGGGGGATGTCCTTGCAGTTCGCATTCCCGTTGCCGTTAGGATGAGCGGGCTTCCCGATGCGAGGGATACGTTTGCCTTTACCTACGGCGGCAAGGTGCTTTCCGCCGATCTCGGCACGCAGGACATGCTTGAAACTGAGACGGGCGTCGACGTCAGTATCCCTGCAAAGCGCATGATGGCGTCCGAGCGGGTGTATTTTGAGGACGTGGAGGACGTGCTTGCCAACCCGGGCGCCTATCTGGTTCGCGAAGGGGACGCATTCCGCCTGGTCGGCGGAGATGTGTCCTATTCGTTCGGGCTGCATTATCGGCGCTATCGTGAGCGGTACGCGATCTACTTTAAGCTGCGCGAGGGCAGCCGCGAGGCGGAGGATATCGTGCGCGAGCCGATCGATACCGTGCAGCCGGGCTACGGGCAGTATGAGACGGACGCGCTGCATGATCTGCGGGAGTACAACTCTGTCTCCGTCACCTCGGACGGCACGTCGCGGGCGGCAGGGGAGAATGGGTGGTTTGAATATGATTTCCGCATCGATCCAGAGAATATGACGGTGCTCTCCATAGAACTGCGCCGCGAGGACAACTACAAACCGCTGTGCATCAGCGTGGACGGCGAGGAAGTGTTCAGTGGCTGGCTCATCGATACGATGAGCGCCGAGGAGAACTATCGACGCGAGTTTACGATCCCGGTTGAGATCGTGGAGCGGCATAAGCGGAAAAAGTGTGTGAATGACGAAATGATCTGGGTGCTTCCCGTCCGCTTTGCGGGGCTGGAGGGCAAGCC
Source organism: Candidatus Gallimonas intestinigallinarum (assembly GCA_019116405.1). The sequence continues at coordinate 2,010 of DXBS01000067.1, forward strand.
GAGCGTCCGCATCTGTGAATTTATTTATGTATATCCGCAGGAAGCGTGAGTAAATTTGTTTACTTTGTATGTGCGATCCTGTATAATGGAAATTGCGGAGGAAAACGATGAAAGAGAACAGAACGCATGAATCGCAAGAAATGTACCTTGAGACCATCCTGTTGCTTCGCGCAAAAAAATCCAATGTCCGCTCCGTTGACATTGTAGAAGAGCTTGGCTATGCCAAATCGAGTGTTTCGCGCGCCGTCAATCTGCTGCAAAAGGCGGGACTGATCGAGATCGATGAGGTGGGCGACATTACGCTGACTGCCGCGGGGCAGAAGAAGGCGGAGGACATCTACGAAAAGCACCGCGTCTTTACCGAGGCATTTATCAGAATGGGGGCGCCCAGGAAAGTCGCGGAGGAAAATGCCTGCCGCATCGAGCACGTCGTTTCCGATGAACTGTTTAAGATCATCAAAAAACATTTCGAAGAACATTAAGAAAAGGAACGCATGGGCGTTCCTTTTTGCATGCTTGATTGGATGCTGTTGCGTGGCAGGGGGCGTTTCCTATTTGGTCAGGTGATCGAGGATCTCAAAATACTTTGGAAACGTCTTTTTGCAGCACGTCGGATTTTCGATCGTGATATCTCCCGTCATGAGCCCCACGAGGGAGAACGCCATGGCGACGCGGTGGTCGTCGTATGTCTGAATGATGGCGGCGCGAGGGGCGCCGGGGGTGATGCGGACGCCGTCAGGCTCCTCCTCGGACGCAATGCCCAGACTTTGCAGATTGGAGACGATTGCATGGATGCGGTCGCACTCCTGTCTGCGGATGTGTCCGATGCCCGTGATGTGCGTCCCGCTCGTTGCGAATGGCGCAAGCGCTGCGACGGTGAGCGCCTGATCGGAGAAATCGCGCATATTGACGTCAAAGCCCGTGAACGAGGAAACATTGCGTCCGTCTGCAAGGATGCCTTCGGGGGTGTCGCTCAATTGCACGCCCTTTTCTTCCAGCAGGCGTAAAAAGGCGATATCGCCCTGCAGCGTATCAAAATGCACGCGCGGGATGCGCACGCGCATGCGCAAGAGCAAAGAGAGCGCATAGAAATAGCACGCACCCGAGAGGTCTGCTTCGATCTCCGCACGGGCGGGGGCGTGCGCGGACGGTGTGACGGCAATGGTGTCGCCGTCGCGCGTCCACTGCGCGCCGAACTGTTCAATCAGCCGCAGCGTCATGGAAATATAGCTCCCGTGCGTGCGGCTTCCCGTCAGGTGCAGGCGGATGGGGCGGCTGACGGCCGCAGCAAGCAGAATGCCGCTCGCATACTGGGTGCTCAGGTCTGTATCTACCGTCAGATCTTCCTGAAAAATGCCGTCCGATTGCATGACAAAGGGGAAGTGTCCGCGCTCGCCGAGGTAATTGATGCGCACGCCGGCGTCCTCCAGAACGGATAAAATCTCCATGGGGCGCTTTTGCATCTGCTCGGACGAGGTCATCGTATAGCTGCCGCCCGCAAAGGCGAGCGCCACGGTCAGAAAGCGTGCGGCAGTTCCCGCCGAACGGACATTGAGCATTGCATTTTGGTTGGGGACATGACCGTTGCAGCCGTCGATGCGCAAGCCGTTCGCACAGCGCGACCACGGGATGCCGAGCGCGCTGAGACAATCGAGCATGGCAAGTGTGTCGTCGGCAAAGTCTCCGCAGGAGAGCTGCACCGTCCCGTTGCCGAAGGCGGCAAGAATGAGGGCGCGGTTGAGCAGGCTCTTGGAGGCGGGAACTTCTGCTTCAAGGATGCCGCTGGTTGGCGTTAATTTTCTGACATTGTAGAAATCCATACAAAAATTATAGTGAGAACGGCATGAAAAGTCAAGAAAAAAGAGAAAGCGCGCCGTACAAACGGCCATTCCCTTGAAAAAAATGCGGCGGTATGGTATAATAATGGCTGTGGAATCGCAGGAAGAAATCGTTGTCATACGCAGTGCGCGGAAGACAATATCGCTCACTGTTAACGAAAACGGCGCGATCGTCGTGAAGGCACCAAAATTTGTCAAAGATGCGGAAATCGCCCGCGTGATCGAACGTCACAGGCGCTGGATCGCGCGCAGAAAGCGCGAGAGCGGGCAATTTCGGCTCGATCTATCGGACGGAGCAGTGTTGACGCTCTACGGAAGAAGGTACGAAATCGCCGCGGCGCCGCGCGCCGCGATCAAAGGTGATATGATCTTTCTCCCGCAGGAGGAGAGAGCGGCTGCGCTCATTGCATTGCTGAAAAAATTGGCGCGCAAAACCATGACTGTTCTGACGCTTGCCCTCGCGCAAAAATACGGGTTTACCTTCGGGGCTGTCCGCATCTCATCTGCGCGGGGTAGGTGGGGCTCCTGCAGTCAAAAAGGCACGATCTCCTATTCCTTCCGGACGGCGTTTTTGTCACAGCACGAAGCGGAATATATCACCGTACATGAGTTGTGTCACACGCGGCACATGAATCACAGTGCCGCATTCTGGGCGGAAGTCGCAAAAATCCTGCCCGATTATCGGCAGATCAGAAAGGAGATTCGCGAAAAAGGAGTCGTTATGCAATGGCTTTAACGAATAATCGGCTTTTGCATAGTAATATACCAGACATACTATTGAATTTACATGAGGTAATGATATGAAGATTGTCGTCTACGGGCTCGGGATCATCGGCGCATCGGTCGCCGCATCGCTGAAGAAAGCGGGCCATCTCGTTTTGGGAAAGAACAGGAGCAGGGAGAGTGTCGTCTATGCGCTGGAGCATGATATGATCGACGGCGAGGCGGTATCTTACGAAGGCGCGGACGTCGTCGTGCTTGCGCTTCCGCCCCGCGTGACCGTGCGCGAATTGAAGGAGGGGGCTTTCCCCGACGGCTGTATCGTCATGGATATCTGCGGCGTGAAATCTGCGCCCGAGCAGGCGGCCTTCTCCAAGCCCCGCAAGTGGCGGTATGTCGGCACGCATCCGATGGCGGGTAAGGAGACTTCCGGCATCCGTTCCGCAAGCGATACGTTGTTTGTCGGCGCCAATTTCGTCATCACGCATGCGCCGCAGACTGATGCGGCTGCGCTTGATACCGTCCGTTTTCTTGCAAAAGATATGGGATTCGGGCGCATCGTCGAATGCAGCGCTGCGGAGCATGACAGGATGATCGCGCTTACCTCACAACTATGTCACGTCGCGGCGAATGCCTATGTCACAACCCCGCTCTCTGCGGGCTGTGTCGGGTTTACGGGCGGCAGTTTTCAGGATATGACGCGCGTCGCACCCGTGGACGAGGCAATGTGGGCGGAGCTGTTTTGTATGAACTCCGAGGCGCTCTGCGAGGAGATTGTGCGTCTTTCCCGCCGGTTGGATGCGTTTGCCGACGCGATCCGAGATCGGGACGAGGCGCGTATCTGCGCACTGATGCGCGAGGGAAAAGCGTGCTACGAAGAATTTTTTCGCAGAAATTAAGAGATAATTGTGCTCAATCCATTTACAAATTCGTTTTTTTGTACTATAATGAGAGAAATGGTTGTGTGTGATGTGACGATCGTCACATTTTCAGGGGGGGCGCGCTCTAACAGTAGCGTGCGGGGAACTGTCTTAAAGCTGGAGGACGGCTTTCAAGTCGACTATCCGCAGGACGGGGATCATGCGCGGCTGACTGTGCGCGGGCAGTCCCTTGAGATGACGCGGAGCGGGCAGACGCAGCTTCGCATGTCCTTTGAAGAGGGATGCGGAAGCGAACTTGCGCTCTTTCTCGGGGAGGATTGGGGGAGCGTCCCAATTGAGACCGATCGCTGTCACATACGTGCCGTGCGGGACGGCTGGCGGATCGCGCTCAAATACCGCCTGCTTTTCGCACATGAAAGTCAGGTATTCCATGTGAATATCGCAGTGAAATTTATTTCGGAGGAACAATGAAAATTCGATACTTGGGGCACTCTTGTTTTGTCCTGACGGAGAGTACGGGAACGACGATCGTGACCGACCCCTATGGCGCCATCGGCTATAAGATGCCGCCCGTCAAGGCGGACGCGGTGTCCGTAAGTCACGGACACTACGACCACAACAACGTCAGCGCGGTAAAGGGAAACCCCGTCGTGCTCGACGAAGAGGGCACCTATGAAGTCGGCGGGGTCGTCATTACGGCGATCAGAAGCTATCACGATAAAACGAGCGGCTCAGAGCGGGGGGAGAATCTCATTTTCAAGTTCCGTATGGACGGCTTGGAGATCTGCCATCTGGGCGATCTGGGCGAGGAGTGTTCTTCTGCGCTGATTGAAACCTTGTTGCCTGTGCATGTGCTCATGATTCCCGTCGGCGGGACGTACACCATCGATGCAGAGCAGGCCAAGGAATATGTCGACCGCATCATGCCCGCAATCGTCATACCCATGCACTATAAGACCAAGGGGCTCAATATGGACATCGACAAGGTGGATGCGTTTACCGACCAGTTTGATACGGAAGAGGTGGAAGAACTCGAGGACAGCGAACTGGAGTTGTTCCGTGACGATATTTCGGAGGAGAGCACAAAGATCATCGTCATGGAACGGGAGAAATAAATGGAGTTAAAGACGACGGAACAAAGGTATCGGGAATTTCTCGATACCCTTCCTTTATCTACGCTCAGAATCCTTGGCAGACAGTACGGCGTTGCGGCGGCATCCTCCAGTCAGAAGAGCGCGTTGGTCGGCGATATCATCGACATTCTGACGGGAAAAACGCAGCCCGTTCCGCGCTCCAATCGGGGCGCCCCCGCAAAGCAGACGTATATTGATCCCGCGATCGTCGATCGTCTGAACGAGATCCGTTCGCGCGCCGATGAGGATGGTTGGCAGAGAAAGGTCATCTTTGAGGTCGCTTCCCCGGACGAGGCGGGGCATTCGTCGTACGACGATCCCGTCTATACCGGGATTCTTGAGATCACGCCGGGCGGATACGGCTTTGTCCGTGCCGACAACTGCCAGCCCTCCGCCGCGGGGAAGGACGTCTTTCTCTCTGCGCCCTATATTCACGCCATGGAACTGCGGACGGGGGACTTTATCGCCTGTACGGCGCAGCCCCGCCAGAAAAACGAAGCGGCGGCCATTCTGGAACTGCTGAGCGTCAACGGTCTGCCGCAGGGAAAATACAATGCCCGTCCCGTCTTTGAGACGCTCACGGCGGTCTATCCCACCGAAAAAATCGGGCTTTCCGAACAGTGCGGCGATGACGCGCTGCGCATGCTCGATCTGTTTGCGCCGATCGGAAAGGGACAACGCGCCCTGATCACGGCGCCGCCCAAGGCGGGGAAAACGACGCTCTTGAAGTCCGTTGCGCGCGCGATTCACCAGTTTCACAGGGATATCGAGCTACTCGTCCTTCTCATCGACGAGCGCCCGGAAGAGGTTACGGACATTAGCTTTGCGGTGCGGGGCAGCACGGTCGTATCCTCGACGTTTGACGAGGCTGCAGAACACCATGTGCGGGCTGCGCAGCTTCTCTTGGAGCACGCAAAGCGGCTTGTCGAGCACGGCAAGGACGTCGTAATTTTGCTGGATTCTCTGACCAAACTCACGCGCGCTTACAACAACGTCGTCGAGAGTAGTGGAAAAACGCTCTCGGGCGGGCTGGATCCTGCGGCGCTTGCAGGACCTAAACGCTTCTTCGGAGCGGCGCGCAAGACCAAGGAGGCGGGGAGTCTCACCATTCTCGCGACCGCATTGGTCGAAACGGGCAGCCGCATGGACGACGTCATCTATGAGGAGTTCAAGGGGACGGGAAACGCGGATATCTTTTTATCCCGAGAACTTGCAGAGCGCAGGATCTTTCCCGCCATCGACTTGCGCCGCTCGGGCACGCGCAAGGAAGAGCTTTTGTTGTCCGCGGAAGAGGCGGAAGCGGTCGGACAGTTCAGAGTGCATGGGCTGACGGATATCGCAGTGATCAAGGAAATTTTGGGGCGCACTGCGGACAATGCAGAACTTGTGTCGCGCCTGCCGGAATGGCTGCGCGGCTTGAAATAATATATACCAAGGGGCAGAAGATTATGGTCATAGGCATTGATTTGGGCGGCATGTCTGCCAAGGCGGCGCTGCTTGTCGGCGATCAATTGAAGGGAAAATCGCGCGTGGAGACGTCCGCATCCAATACGGCGGAGCAGACGGCTGTCGCGCTGGCGCAGCTCGTTTTGCAGACGGCGGAGAAAGCCAATAAGAGCATGGACGATATTCAGGCGATCGGCATCGGCTCGCCCGGCGTTGTGGACAGCGCAGACGGCGTGATCGCTTCTTGGACAAATTTCGGCTGGAAGAATGTACCGCTTGCGTCGCTCGTGGAGAAATATACGGGCAAAAAGACCTTTGTTTTGAACGATGCCAACGCGGCGGCGCTCGGCGAGGCGCGCTATGGCGCCGGCAGGCAGTATTCGGGCAGTGTCCTTCTGACGCTCGGAACGGGCATCGGCAGCGGCATCATTCTCGGCGGAAAGCTTTTTGAGGGCTTCCGCAGTGCGGGCGCGGAGATCGGGCACGTCGTCCTCCATAAGGACGGAGAGCTCTGCTCGTGCGGCAGGCGCGGTTGTTTTGAGCGGTATGCCTCCGCGAGCGCGCTCATTCGCATGACGCAGGAAAAGATGCGCAGTGTGCCGCAGAGTGCGCTCTGGAAGTACGCGCCGACGGTAGAGCAGGCGGACGGAAGAACGGTTTTCCTGGCGCTGAAAGAGGGGGACGAGGCAGCAAAGAGCGTCCTTGATGGGTATGTGGCGGAACTCGGAGAAGGGATCACCAATATTGTCAACGCGTTCCGTCCGCAGGCGATCATTCTCGGGGGTGGAATCTCGGCAGAGGGGGAGACGCTTCTTGCGCCTCTCAGAAAATACGTCTATCCCCGCATCTATGTCTCGCAGGACTATGCGCCCCTGGAGATCTGCTGCGCCTCGCTCGGCAACGACGCAGGTCTGTACGGCGCCGCAGCGTATGCCTTTGCAAGATTGTAATTGCATTTGAAAATGATAAGGCGGTGGGTGCATGGAAGAGGTAATTAAATGGTGCATAACTGCCGTATGTGCCTTGCTTCCTGCCATTACGATTTATTTGGTGGTCAATGTCTTGTCATGGAAACCCAAAAGGAAGGCTGCCGTCAAAAATGAAATTGCACAACCGCGTCAATATTTTTGGATTTTTGTAGGTTCCACCGTTTTATGGAGCGCAATGGCTTTATTTGCTCTCTTTATGCCGGAAGAAATGGACGCAAATGATTCAAGCACATTTGGCTGCATATTCTCCTTGGTATTTGCACTTTTTTCATTGGTCGGTGCAATTGGTTTTATCGGTGGCGCATCGTTCTCGGGAAAAAAGAATTTACCTGTTACTTCCTTCTTCGGACGCGGACATACCAATATTCCGAAGTACATTTCAAAGAATTAATAACCACTACCGTATTTACTGCGGTAAAAAATATATCTGTTCGGTTTTGGATGAGTCCGATAATTGTGAAAGGCTGCGGGGCTTGATTGCGAAGTACTCGCCCATTCATAATCCCATGCGCAGCAACCACTGACGAAAGCAAGCCCGCCGATCACGGCGGGCTTGCTTCTATCAAAAAAACCGAGGAAGTTTCCTCGGTTTTTTTGTCAGTTGTTCGTTGATGGACGGGCCTGCTGCGGGCGTATCTGAATGTAGTATACGACGCCGAAGAGGATGATGCCAAGGTATGCGATGATGGGAATGATCACCCATGCAGCGAGCGTCAGCGGAGCGCTGAAGTCGATGCGTGCCGCAAGCGCGATGATCAACGTGATGATCACCAATAAAATATAGGTGATCACAACGTTGAGAATGATCGGTCCCGTCTTGCGCAGCGATCTTGCGCCATAGTGGTTGGCATAGGCGAGCCCCGTCACAAGCAGGACGGCAAAGCCGACGCCCCACAGCAAATAGGGATAGAACCCGGGAAGGGCGATGGATGAAGAAAGTCCGAGCAGGATGGCGCCCATCGCGATGCAGAAGGCGCAGAACGCGATCCCGCTGAAAAAGAGGGCTTTCCCCTTATTGACAAGGCTTTCAGTTTCCTGCTCGAACCGACCGGGCTTGCCGCCCGAGGTCTGGATGCGGATGCCGTCCTTTTCGGCGCGCGATTGCAGGTCAGTGAAATCGATCCCGTCCAATGACTTCGCTCTTGCGTCCTGCGGCGCGCTGTTTTCGGGCGAGACGGCATTGGCGTACAGACGCTGTACGACGGTGCGATAGTCGCCGCCCGCAGCGTCTGCCTCAGCGCCCTGCGGCGGGGCAGGGGAGTTGTAATGATTGTAGTCGCGGTTGGGCTGACGGGACGCAGGCGTGTTGAGGAGTTCCAGGTAGTTGCGCTGCAGCAGGGCGTGTTCCTGACGGCGGTAGATCTCCGCCTGTTCCGCAATGATGCGCTCCTCCTGCGCCTTCAGTTCATCCTGGTGCCTGGCGCGCTCCTGCGCGAGGACTGCTTCCAGGTGATTATTGTAGTTGTTGCGCTCTGCGGCGATCGCCGTTTCCGATCTGTGCCGCTCTGTCTCCAGCAAAAATTCATTGCGCTGGCGTTCGTCTGCAAGCAGGGCTTCCGAGCGCTTCTTTTCTTCTTCAAGCTGTGCTTCCGACTTCTTGCGCTCTTCTTCCAGCTGCTCTTCGGCGGCCTTTTTCTGATCTTCCAGCTGTTGCAGGAGCCCGTCGCGCGTTTCCTCCAGTTGCGCGATCTGCGCACGCTGTTCCTCCGCCTCCTGATTCACGAGGCGCTCTTCCGCGAGCCGCTGCGCCTCTTCCAGCGCCGCTTCGTTCTCCTTGAGCTCGTATTCCAGCGACGCGATCTGGGCGCGGAGCGCTTCCTCCTGTTCGGTCGCTTCGCGCTCTTTCTGTGCTTCCAGTTCGGCGCGCTGTTCGTTGAGCGCGTTTTCCTTGTCCGCAAGTTCCTGTTCGCGGCGCTCATAGTCCTTGGCAACTGACTCGTTGTGCGCATCGAGATCGGTACGCCGCTGGGCAAGTGCCTGTTCTCGGGCGCTGATCTCGCGCTCGCGCCAGTCATATTCCTTGTGGAGCGCCGCATTCTGTGTATCCAGTTCGGCGCGCTTATGCACGAGTGCCTGTTCGCGGGCGGAAAGTTCCTGTTCGCGCCAATCCCGCTCTTTATAGAGCGCATCGTTACGTGTGCGGATCTCTTCCTCGAACGCCGCGCGCTGATCGGCAAACGCCTGCAGCGTCTGTTCCTCCAGTTGGGTGCGCTGTTCATGCAGCAGGGACGCCGCCTTTTCATCCAGTTCGGCGCGCTCGGCTGCGAGCGCCTCCTCGCGGGCGGCAAGCTCCGCAGAGCGCTGCTCCTGTTCCTTTTGCGTCGCTTCGCGTTCGGCGGTCAGGTCGGAGCGCTGCCGGTTGATCGTATCTTCCCGCGTGGCAAGCTCCTGTTCCCGCCATGCAAATTCCTTAAACGTCGCCTCATTTTGCGCAATCGCCTTGTCTAATTCTGCTTCGCGTGCGCTGAGCTGCTGCTCCCGCGTTTCAAATGCCTGGGAGAGCTGCGCATTGCGGGCGCTTTCAGCTGCGATCTCCTGCTCCCGCAAAGAAAGCTGCGCCTCGCGTGCTGCGCTGTCTTTGGAGACCGCCTCGCTCTTTGCGTCCAGTTCCGCCTGCCGATCGGCGATCGCCTTTTCGCGGGCGGCGAGTTCCTGTTCGCGCCAGTCATACTCCTTGGTCATCTCCTCGGCGCGGGTGCGAAGTTCCTCGTCAAAGGCAGCGCGCTGCTCGTTTAGCTTTTCCTGATAGCTCTCTTCGATCTGATCGAGCTCTGCGTCGTCATCAAACGAGGGGAGGTAGTCCAGCTCGCTGTCCTCGTCTTCGCCGCGCGGGACGCGGGAGGTGGAGTTTTTGAGGACGCGCATATTGACTTGGGTCGGCGCGGGGTTGGAGAAGTCGAAGTCCTTATCGGAGATCAGGCTGTCGATGACGGTGCGCGAATACTCCCATTCCGATTGATTCTGTTCGGAGATCGCCTTGCCCGCCTCGGTCAGGCTGAAATATTTTCTTCTGCCGCCGCTCACGGACCCGCCCCAGTAGGAGGTGACGTAGCCGTCCTTTTCCAGGCGCTTTAAGGCGCTGTAAAGGGAGGGCTGCTTCAGAGAATACTGCCCGTGGCTCTTGCGCTCGATTTCCGCGATGATCTCATAGCCGTACTTGTCGCCGTCATAGAGTGCGCGCAGAATGATGGTGTTGATATGGCCGCGAATGAGATCGGAGCTGACCGATTTTTCGCTGCGTTCCGTTTGAACAACGTCGTCCATATCACGGCTCCTTTGTGTTTTTTATCATTATACATGATTTGTCGGATTTTGTCAATAATCAAAGTAATATGTCTGACATAATTTTATGATATTTTGTGTTTTTTGGCATATGAATTCACTAAATATCGTATTTTTAGGGAATGGGGACTATTCGGGCGGCACTCTTTCTCATTGGGACGACAGTCGGCGCAGGTTTTCTGACCGGGGCGGAACTTGTCCGTTTTTTCGGCGGCGCGGGGTATCTGTTTGCGCTCGCGGCGGCGTGCGGCATGCAATTTGCGTGTGGCGTTTTATTTTTATCGCTCGGGAAAAATTACGGCGGATGCAATGGCGCGATGCGCGCACTCTTCGGCAGGAGCGGTAAGGCGGTCTACATTTTGCTGCTTGCCGTCACCTTTTTCCCCTGTGCCGGGATGCTTGCGGGTCTGGATGCGCTCATCCCGAACTATGCACCATTTCCGTCTATGATAGGACTTGCTGTCGTTGTATTCTTTTTGTGCCGCGGGCTCAGGGGCGTTGGCGCGCTGAATACCGCGCTCGTTCCCTTTTTGATCGCGCTTGTCCTTCTGACGGGCATCGGAAAGGTAGCGGCGCCTTTGCAAATGCCTGCGCTCTCAGAGGGAGGCAATGCCGTTCTCTATGCGGGAATGAACACCGCGTTCGCCGCGCCCGTGCTCATGGACACCGGCCGTGAAGTGCGTGCACCCGTGCGCGCATGCGCATTTGCATCTGTCTGCATTTTTTTATGCGGCGCGTGCATTTTAGGGGGCATCTTTGCCATGGGGGATGCGGCGCTCGTCTCGCCCATGCCGTACCTCGTTGTCATCCGGGGCAGGCGGGTTTTTGCCGTCGCCGTCGGCTGTTCGGTCCTGACGTCGCTCTCGTCCGCGCTCTATCCGCTGTTCACGGCATGCGAACGCCTCGGCGCGCAGAAAAATGCCGCAAGGGGCGTGGTGCTCCTCGCGGCGTTTATCCTGTCACGGGTCGGACTTGCAAGGGTCATAGACCTCTTCTATCCGATTGCCGGTGCAATAGGGATCGTATTTTCAGTTGTTTGTGTTCTTGACGAGTACCTTTTCCAGCAGTACCACAAGGGCGTACATGCCCGCCGCAAGCAGACAGAGAACAAAGGTCGCGCTCATGACAAGATCCAGCTTAAACACCTGACCGCCGTAGACGATGAGGTATCCAAGGCCCGCTCGCGAGACAATGTACTCGCCCATGATGGACCCGATCCACGCCATTCCCACATTGACTTTGAGCATGGAGATGACGGCGGGATAGGAGGACGGGATGACAAGTTTCCATAGGATCTGCCATTTGTTTGCGCCCATCGAGCGCATCAGAAGAATCTTGCTCTCCTCCGTCGCGATGAAGGCGGACAGAACGTGCATGATGGCAATGATGATGCCGACGAGCACGGTCATAAAGACGATCGCTTCGCTCCCCGTGCCGAACCAGATGATGATGAGCGGTCCCAGAGCGATCTTGGGAAGGGCGTTGAGGACGACGATGTACGGCTCAAGGACGCGGCGCAGCGTGTCGCTCCACCAGAGCACAAGCGCGACGGCAAACCCGAGGACGACGGCGATCGCAAAGCCGGCGAGCGTCTCCCAGAGCGTCACGCCGATATGGTAAAAGAGGCTGCCGTCCGATGCAAGATCTGCGAGCGTCGTCACAATGCGGGAAGGGGAACTCATGATGAAGGGGTCCACCCAGCCCATCGCCGTGACCAGTTCCCACAGCCCCAAAAGCAGCGCGAGGACGCCGATGCGCAGCGCCCAGACGAGGGCAAGGTTTTGTTTGCGCCGCCGTAAAAAGCGGGCATGTTCCTGAGAATAGTTGACGTGTTTCATGTGTTGAGTTCCCCCCATAGCCGTTCAAACCAGGCAGAGAAGGTGGGCTGCTCCCGCCTTTTGAGCGGGGGAATGTCCCCAAAGTCCAGCGTATGCGAATGGGCAACGCGGGCGGGACGCGCCGTCAGGACGAGCACTCTGTCGGCGAGAGAGATCGCCTCGGAGATATCGTGTGTGATGAGCAGCGCCGTCTTTTGTTCGCTGCGGATGATGGCGGCGACGTCCTCGCAGACATTCAGCCGCGTCTGATAGTCGAGCGCGGAGAAGGGCTCGTCGAGCAGAAGGATATCTGGGTCAGTCGCAAGCGTGCGGATGAGCGCCGCGCGCTGTCGCATGCCGCCCGAGAGCTGGGAAGGATAGCACCCCAAAAAGTCGGAAAGCCCGTATTTCTCTGCGAGCGCGAGCGCCCGCCGCCTCGTCTCCTGCGTGTTCTTGCGCTTGACTTCCAGCGGCAGAAAGATATTTTTTTCGATCGTGCGCCACGGGAAGAGTTCATCCTTTTGCAGCATGTAGCCGAAGGTGCCCTTGCTCTCCACCGCGCCTTCCGAGGGCTTCAGAAGCCCCGCCGCGAGCGATAAAAGGGTGGTCTTTCCGCAGCCCGAGGGTCCGATGATGGCGACAAACTCTCCGCGGCCGACTGAGAAGGAGAGCCCCTGCGCCGCGATGAGTTCTCCGCGCACGGTGTGATAGATGTGCGTGACATCCCGAAAAGTGAGAATGTTTTCCATGGTGCTCCTTTGGTTGAAAAGAGTGGCTTATTTGAGTGCGGCGTACACTTCCCTGACATAAGTATTGTCGACAAGCGCCGCAAAGTCCGCGCGCTCGCTCAGCTCGCCTGCGCTTTCGATGATATCCTGAAGCCGCTCAAAGCTTTCCTCCGTCATTGCCATATCCGTCACCCATGCATCGATATTGCGGTAACTCGTGACGCTGGTCGCGATCGATTGCAGCGAGGTGGAGGGGAAGTAGTCGAGCAGGTATTGTGCGATCGTGTCCGCATCCTGCGTCTGCGCATACTCCACGCCGCGCAGAATGGCGCGCAGGAAGCCCTTGGCGGTCTCCTCATTCTCGTTGAGCCAGGAGCGCCTTGCAATGTAGCTCGTGTAGGGGACTTCGCCGCCCGCTTCGCCGACTGCGGCAACGATATATCCCTTGCCTGCCGCCTGATATTCGGAGGCGGTCGGCTCAAACATGGTGCAATAGTCGGCGGTGCCGGCCTCGAAGGCGCCCGTCATCATGTTGAACGCGACGTCGAAGTTGAGGTTGATATCCTCGTCGGTGAAGCCGTGTTCCCGTAAAATGTATTCAAAGGTCATTGCGGGGACGCCGCCCTTTCTGCCTGCAAGGATCTCCTTGCCCTTGAGGCTCTCCCAGGTGAAATCGGGCTCCTCGACGCGGGAGACGAGGAAGGAGCCGTCCCGCTTGGTGAGCTGCCCGAAGACGGTTGGTACGTCGTTGGAGCCGCCCAACAGCACATAGATCGCCGCCTCTGGGCCGCAGAATCCGACGTCCGCGTCGCCAGAGAGCACCGCCGCCATGACGGCGTCCGCGCCGCCGCCGTTCGTCAGTTCGATCTCGATGCCCTCTTCTTTGAAGTAGCCGAGCGCATCGGCGAGATACATGGGCGCATAGAAGACGGAGTGCGTCACTTCATTGACCCTGACGGTCGTGATTCCGTCCTGATCGGCGGGCTCGCCGCAGGCGGAGAGGGGAAGGAGGGCGAAGATCGCCGCTCCCAAAGTTGCCAACAGTTTTTTCATAGTCAGCTCCGTAAATTTTAAGGAATAATATATCCTATGAGCGAGGCGGAATAATTGACAACGTAAAAAAAATGTTCTATAATGAGAAACTGTATAAAATAGCGGAAATATGCGCGCTTTTGCGTACAAAAGCGCAAAAATAGATTAGGACAGAGACAGACTATGGAAGAAATGCAGACGACGTATAGTCCCAAGGATTTTGAAGAGAGGATCTATCGCGAGTGGATGGACAAGGGTTGTTTCCGCGCGGAGATCGATCCCGCGAAGGTTCCGTTCACGGTCATGATGCCGCCGCCCAACATTACGGGGCAGCTGCATATGGGGCACGCGATGGACGAGACTATGCAGGATATCCTCATCCGCTTCAAGCGGATGCAGGGGTATTGCGCTCTTTGGCTCCCCGGGACTGACCACGCCTCGATCGCGACGGAAGTCAAGATCGTCGAGCAGATGAAAAAAGAGGGCGTGAGCAAGCAGGATATCGGCAGAGAGGAGTTTTTGCGCCGTGCCTGGGCGTGGAAGGAAAAGTACGGCGGCAGGATCATCGAGCAGCTCAAGAAGCTCGGGTCCTCCTGCGACTGGTCGCGTCTGGCGTTCACGATGGACGAAAAGTGCTCCCGCGCCGTGCACGAGGCTTTCTTCCGCCTCTATCATAAGGGGCTCATCTATCGCGGAGACCGCATCATCAACTGGTGCCCGAGCTGCAAGACGGCGCTCTCCGATGCGGAAGTCGAGTACGCGGAGGAGAACGGACATTTTTGGTACTTTGCCTATCCCATCGAGGGCAGCGACGAGAAGATCGTCATTGCGACCACCCGCCCCGAGACCATGCTCGGCGATACGGCAGTCGCTGTGCATCCCGGCGATGCGCGCTATGCTTCCCTCGTCGGCAAGACGCTTGAGCTGCCTCTGACCGATCGCAAGATCCCCGTTGTCGCGGACGAGTACGTCGATCCGGAGTTCGGTACGGGCGCCGTCAAGATCACGCCCGCGCACGATCCCAACGACTTCGAAGTAGGGCTGCGCCACGAGCTTCCCGTCATCCGCGTCATGAACGACGACGGTTCGATGAACGAACTTGCGGGCGAGTACGCGGGGCTGGACAGGTACGAGGCGAGAAAGCGCATCGTCGCGAAGATGGAAGAGCTGGGGCTGCTCGTCAGGATCGAGCCGCACGCACACAACGTCGGGCACTGCTACCGCTGCCATTCTACGGTGGAACCCATCGTCTCCAAGCAGTGGTTTGTCCGCATGAAGCCGCTCGCCAAACCCGCGATCGACGCCGTCGCGCACAACAAGACCAAGTTCACGCCTGACCGCTTCGCCAAGATCTATTATAATTGGTTGGAAAATATCCGCGACTGGTGTATTTCCCGTCAGCTCTGGTGGGGACACCGCATTCCCGTCTGGTACTGTGACGACTGCGGTGAGACCATCTGCGAGCGCGAGACGCCCACGCGCTGTCCGAAGTGCGGCAGTACGCACCTGCATCAGGACGAGGATGTGCTCGACACCTGGTTCTCCTCCGCGCTGTGGCCCTTCTCGACGCTGGGCTGGCCGGAAGAGACGGAGGACTTCAAGTACTTCTATCCGACGGACGTGCTCGTGACGGGCTACGATATCATTCCCTTCTGGGTCATGCGCATGATGTTCTCGGGCATCGAGTACACCGACAAAGTTCCCTTCCGCGACGTGCTCATTCACGGGCTCGTGCGGGACGAGCAGGGCAGAAAGATGTCCAAATCGCTCGGGAACGGCATCGATCCTTTGGAGATCATCGAGAAATATGGCGCGGATTCTCTGCGTCTTGCGCTGATGACGGGCGTCGCGCCCGGCAACGATACCCGCTTCACCGATGCCAAGGTGGAAGCGGCGCGCAACTTCATCAATAAAATATGGAATGCGTCCCGCTTCGTACTCATGAACGCCAAGGGCGTCGACATTCCCAAGCTGGGCGAGATCAGGCTCCAGCCTGCCGACCGCTGGATCATCTCCCGCCTGCAGGCATGTATCCGCGAGGTCGTCGTCTCGCTTGGCAAGTTCGACCTCGGCATTGCCGCGGATAAGCTGACCGACTTCATGTGGAACGACTTCTGCGACTGGTACATCGA
>DXBS01000068.1 GCA_019116405.1 Candidatus Gallimonas intestinigallinarum
GCACCGTGGGCTGGGACATTCGAGCAATGTGAACGGGCCCGACCTCGATTCCGTCTATACGGCGTATCACAGCCTGGTCGGCAGAGGTCCCGCGCGCAGGTACAATCTTGACAGATATTTCGCCTGCGGCAGCCTGCTCACTGCAAACGGTGTCACACACAGGAGCGTTGCCGTGCCAGATGCGCCAGACCGCGGCGGCTATGCGGATCTTCTGCGTGAAGAGGCGGGCGCATACGTGTTCGGTGAAACGGGAGACTATTTTACGGCGGAGTACAATTTCATCCCCTCCGCGCGGCAGGAGGTGTTCTTTGGCTCCGCTTCGGGAAAGAGCTACGCCGTGCAGTACAGTGGCGGGACGCTGCGGCTCTTGCGCCGGGAGGGGAAGAATGAGAACGTCATCGCCGAACAGAACGTCTCCCTTACGGAGGGGAAACTCGTCACGCTCCGCATAGAGAACGGCGACGGCGTCGGTTATCTCTACCTGAACGGGATGCGCGTCATCTCTTATCCCGCAGAGGCCTGTGCAGGCAAAACGGGCTATGCCTTGTCGGAAGGGGTCGGCTATACGGCATATACCGACGAGGTGTTCGGAACGTCCGATTTCGAGGCGCTCAAAAACTTCCCCACGCGTTTCCCCGCAACGGGGTATCTGAAGGGGGATATGCGCGGATTTTCCATCCGCGGTGCCCGCCGCGTGCAGGGCGGCGTCCGCGTCGGGGAGCCCGAAAGTACGGTTCGCATCGGCGATGCCTATGCCGTTGCGCTGGAGCGCGGCGACTGGGTAAAATATGCCGTCGACATTCCCGAGGACGGGACTTACAGTCTCTTTGCGGAAGTCTCGGCAGCTTCGCGCGGTGCAGAAATCTGTATTACGATAGGCGAAAATGAGGTCCGTGCGTCCGTTCCTTCCGCTGGGGAAGGCTATCGGTGCGTCCGCGTTCCGCTCGGCGAGATCGAGGCGGCGGGCGGCGTACAGACGATTAGGGCGGAAGTGATTTCCGGGCGGGCGGAGATCACCTTCTTCGAGGCGGAGGTGACGGAGACGGGCGCTGTCTCGCTCACATCGTATGATACCGTCAACGGTGCGGCGCAGACTGCGGCGGACGGCTCGGTCACCGTCAGCGGGGAGCGCGGCGTCATCTTCTGGAAGAACACGGGGCATACCGATTTCGAGGCAGAGCTCACATTCTCCTGTGAACTCTCCGTCGGGACCGATCTCGGGTTCATGATCCGCTCCTCCGACTATTCGTACCACTCCGCACAGCCCGCCGAATCGTGGCGCGGCTATTACCTGCAGCTCGGCACGAGCATCGTGACGCTCAACCGGTACGACTACGGGGACCTCGGCGCGCTCGGCATCATGCGGACAGGGGATACCGACCTCGGCAGCGGTACACACACGCTCGTCATCCGCGCGGCGGGGCACGCCATCTCCGTCGATATCGACGGTGCCGTCGTCTTTACGGCTCGGGATGAGTTTGCCTTTTTGGGCGGCAGACTGGGCGTCTATGTCGGTTCGGGTTCGATCATACTGCATTCATTGAAATATCAGGCAAAATAGGGAACGATCATGAAACATGTTACATGCTATCAAAAAGGGTATCCGCGTCCGCAGTTCGTGCGCGACGCATGGACCGATCTGAACGGGCTCTGGAAGTTCGGATTCGGGGAGGAAGTTACGGAGCAGGACGCGCTGCGCGGGGAACTGCCGCGCAAAATTCGCGTTCCGTACAGCTATGAAACGGAGATGAGCGGCATCGGCGACCCCGATGTTCATCGCACGGTGTGGTATTCCCGCACGATCTCCCAAAAAGCGGGCAAGCGGACGATCCTGCACCTGGAGGGCGCCGACCATACCGCAACGGTCTACGTGAACGGAACGGCCGCGGGCACGCACTGCGGGGCATATTCGCGGTTTTCTGTGGACATCACAAAGTATCTGCACGCGGGGGAAAATCTTTTGACCGTCCGCTGCGACGATGACGGACACCCCGCGCAGGTGCGCGGCAAACAGCGCTGGCTGAAGGAGAACTTCGGCTGCTGGTATGTGCAGACGACGGGGATCTGGAAGAGCGTCTGGCTGGAATATGTCGACGACGTCTATTTGCAGTCGCTCAAGATCACGCCCGACCTCACCGATTACAGCGTCAGATTGGATTTTTCCGTCAGCTGTCCCGCGGAGGACGTTTGCGTTTCCTTTGCGGTCTCGTTCGGCGGCGAGCTGCTGCACACCGTCACGACTTCGGCATCCGACCGCTATTGCAGCGTCACGGTGCCGCTTCCGAGCGAGAAGGTCACCTATCAGGTCGCCCTCTGGTCAGTGGAGGAGCCGTCGCTCTACGATCTGACCGTCCGCGTCCTGAAGGGCGGGAAGGAGACGGACCGCGTCGGCAGTTATTTTGCTCTGCGCGATTATTCGGTCATGGACGACAAGATCATGCTGAACGGGCGTCCGTTTTATGCGCGGCTGGTACTCGATCAGGGGTATTGGCGCGAGAGCGGGCTCACGCCTCCCGACGAGGAGGCGCTCGTGCGCGACATCACGCTTGCCAAGCAAATGGGGTTCAACGGCGTGCGCAAACATCAGAAGGTGGAGGATGAGCGCTTCTTCTATTATGCGGATCTTTTAGGATTCACCGTATGGTGCGAACTTCCGTCCAACCATTGGTTTGCAGACGATTGCTCCGAACAGATCACAAGAGAGTGGATGGAGATCGTGCGCGCGAATTACAATCATCCCAGCCTTGTGACGTGGGTGATCTTCAACGAGAGCTGGGGGGTGCGCAACATCCTTATGAACCGTGCGCAGAGCGACCTCGCTACGGCGCTGTACTATCTCACCAAGAGTTTCGATCGGATGCGCCCCGTCATCTCCAACGACGGCTGGGAACACGCGACGAGCGACATCCTGACGCTGCACGACTACGAGCAGGACGGCGAAAAACTGTTCACGAGATATGCGACGATGCAGAAGATCACGCAGGGCAGCTCGGAGAATACGCAGCCGCTTCCCTACGCACAGGGATACACTTACCGCGGGCAGCCCGTCATCATCAGCGAATTCGGCGGGACGGCATATGTGAGCGATGAACAAAGAGGATGGGGATACGGCGACGGCGTCGGCGGCGACGAGGAATTTCTGGAGCGCTTTGCCTCGCTCGTCGGCGCGGTCGACCGCCTTTGCCTGAGCGGCTTCTGCTATACCCAGCTTACCGACGTGCAGCAGGAGGTCAACGGGCTTCTGCACGAGGACAGGACGCCCAAAGTTCCGCTCGAAGAGATCGCAAAACGCAACCGCCGCTAAGCGGCACGGAGGAGCGTATGAGCCGCACGTTCTGCAATCCCATGCTGGAGGGGGCGGATCCCTTCGTCCTTCGGCACGGGGACAAATATTATCTGTACGCGACCAACGCCGAGGAGGGGTTCCGCGTCTATTCCTCTGCGGATTTTTCTGCGTGGGAGGACTGCGGCCTCTGCCTGCGTGCGGGGGACGCGATCGGAGAAAAGTGGTTCTGGGCGCCCGAGGTCATGGAGCGCGGCGGGAAGTTCTACATGGTCTACACCGCGGAGGAGCATCTGGCGATCGCCGTGTCGGAAAGCCCGACGGGCCCTTTCGTTCAGACGCAAAAAAAATGGCTGAGCGAGGAACGCGCCATCGACGGACATTTCTTCTGCGATGATGACGGAACGTTCTATCTCTATTATGTCCGCCTGCGCGACGGGAACGAGATCTACGTCGCCGAACTCGATCGGGATCTAAAGAGATTGGATGAGGCGCACGAAACGTTCCTGATCCGCGCCGAAGCGGAGTGGGAGTGCCGGGACTGCCGTGTGACGGAGGGGCCGTTCGTCCTCAAACACGGCGGGAATTACTACCTCACCTATTCGGCAAACCACACGCGCAGCCCCGACTATGCCGTCGGGTGCGCTGTCTCCCGTTCCCCGCGCGGGCCTTTCGTCAAGGCTGCGTATAACCCCGTCCTGCACCGCAATGAAGTTGCGAACGGCGTCGGGCATCATAGCTTCGTGCGTTCCGCAAAAGGGGAGCTGATCTGTGTCTATCACAGGCACTTCGATTTGCATACCTTCCGCCCCCGCCTCGTATGCGCGGATCGTGCGGAGTTTGTGCCCTGTGCAGACGGTGACGACGTCCTCGTCATCCACGGCCCCACGGCTGCACCGCAAAGGACGGTTTGAACTCGCATCGCCGTCGGAACGACGCTGACCTTTTTGGACCAAGAAAAGAGCCGGGAATGGGAACCGTACGCAAGTACGCCCGAGGAGCGGCTGGAGACGCTGAAGATCCTGCACGAGAGCGGGGTCAAGACGTTCGCAAGCTTTGAGCCGACGATCGAGCCGCAGGAGAGCCTTGCGCTCATCGAGCGAACGCTGCGGGACAACAGTGTCGATCATTATAAGATCGGAAAGATCAATCACTATCAAAATGCCGACGGGTGGCAGGATTGGCGGCAGTATCTCCTTGATTGCCTGGCGCTGCTGCGCCCGACGGGCAAAGAGGTCTACTACAAGTTCTGTCTGCGCAAGTTCACGCCCGATGTGGAGCTCACGCCCGAGGAGAAAGACCCCGATGCCTATATCGTCCGCGCAGTTCCTTCGGAGCAGTTGAAATTGTTTTAAGCGGATGAGGGGGCTTGCATATCGATTTGTATCCGATCCATACAATTCGAGAGTCGAGATCGAGCCGACCGCGCAGGAAATAGAAAAGAGTATCGACGATCGAACGGGATACGTACTTTGGGATTTAAGGGGACAGTTTTTGTATTTTTTGCAAAATCTGTCCACTTAACTTGTATTTTTCTTGGGATCGTGCTATAATGGGAGCATCGAAAAGGAGCGATCGCATGGAATTATATGTCCGGGAAAAGTATTTGAAGAAGATGCGCGGGTTCTATCACGATACCGAGGTCATCAAAGTGATCACGGGTGTCCGCCGCTGCGGGAAGTCCTGTCTGATGAAAACCGTCATGGACGAGCTGCGGCGGAAGGGGATCTCGGAAGAGCATCTCATTTCGTTCGATCTGGACAGCCTGCAATACCGGAAAGTCAAGACGGCGGATCGATTGGAAGAGCTTATCCTTTCGCAGTCACATGCCGAGGGGGTCAAATATCTTTTTATCGACGAGATCCAAAATGTCGCGGGGTTTGAGGAGGTCGTCAACGCCTTTCGGGAGGATGGGAATTACTCCATTTTCATCACGGGCTCCAACTCCTATCTTCTGAGCGGGGAGCTGGTCACAAAGCTGACGGGACGGTATATCGAGTTTGAGATGTTCCCGCTCACGTTCGACGAATACCTCGATATGAAGGCGTTTTATGGAAAGCCGGTCAACGCGAATCTTATTGCAGAGCTCAACAGCTATCTGCAGGAGGGCGGCTTCCCCAAGACGATGCAGTATGATGATTTTGCCGACAAGCGTACTTATGTAAAGTCGGTCATCGACGAGATCTTTGAAAAGGACATCCGCCGAAGGCTCAAGATCCGAAACGTCGAAGCATTCAACAATGTGCGAAGCTTCATCATCAACAATTTCGGGGCGACGATGAGCATCCAGAGCTTGCAGGCGGCGCTTGAAAAGAACGGGATCGCTGTGAAGCGCTCTACCCTGACAAGATACATCGAGGCGCTTGTGCAAAGCAAGATCTTATACCGGTGCGATCGGTTCGATATGAAATTAAAGAAGTCGCTCGGCGGGGAGAAGAAGTACTATCTTGCGGATACGTCCTTTTATTTCTCGACAAATACGGATAATCGCATCAACTACGGTCCCGCATTGGAAAACATGGTCTATCTCTATGCGCGCAGCTTCGATTATTCCGTCAGCGTGGGGAGGATCGGAAAGCTGGAGTGCGACTTCATTCTGCGGGATAACAGTTTGAATTATGCCTATGTGCAGGTGGCGTATACGATCGGAGAAAGCAAGGCGACCGAGGACAGGGAATACGCGCCGCTTGAAATGATCAAGGATAATTATCCGAAATTTGTTCTTACGACCGATTATCTGCTGCAAAAGCGCAGCGGGATCAGGCATTTGAATCTGCTTGAATTTATGAGGACGCAGAAAGGGTTTTCGGACTGAACAGGGCGTATGATAGAAGCGGCGGGGCGGCGGAATTTTCCGCCGCGCCGCTGCCTGCTTCAATATGGTTTCATTTGGGGAAACAAAATTGGGGAAAATTGGGGAAACGTTTTCTGAAAAGTGGCTTAAAACGGCGGTTTTTGGGCAAAAAACGGGCTTTTATGGCTGTTTTTCAGAATCTTGATTTGCCTCTGACTCCGTCATTCGTTGGTTCGAATCCAGCTACCCCAGCCAATTTATGCACGATTTTGTGAATAAACAGCACAAAATCGTGCATATTTTTTATTTTTATACATTGCCCCTTCGTCTGATTTTGGCTGAAAACCAGCGATTGGGGAGAGATTGGGGAGTAAAAGGGGAGTAAAAAACGCCCGCCATAGGCTGCAAGGCGTAATTTACTTTTTCCGCTTCCCTTAGTTGAAACTCCTCGGAATAGTGCGTGTAAACGGTGGAAGTGATCGTACCCGTCAGGGAATGCCCCACCCAGATGCTGACGACTTCGCCGGCCACGCCGCACTCTTTGCAGCGGCTGACATATGTATGGCGCAGTTCGTGAACATGGTGATCGGACAGTACCCGTTTGATGGTCGAGGCGATCGTCCGCGTGTTGGTGGTGCGCGCCTTTTCAAAGTCGATGAGCGGCAGAACTTTCCGCGCCATCGGCGTAAAGGGCGCACGCCGCAAAACGACGTCCTGCCCCAGCCGCTCTTTGCTCGTTTCGATCTCCAGCCACTTGTCGTCTATGACGCGCATGGTCGCAAGTTCGCTCTGCCGCATCCCGAAGTAAAGGAGAGCCAGAATCGCGTCTGTGGCGGCGTTATCCTTATTCTCGCGGCAGTAACGCACCAGCTTCGCCTCTTCCTCGTAGGTGAGCGCGCTGCCCTTCTTGGTCTGATAGCGGGGCAACACGACCTTCGCCATCGGGGAGGGGATCTTGTAATCGTCCGCCGCCACGTCGAAGATACAGCGCAGAAGGTCTGCAAGTTTTTCCGCTGTGCGGTGCTTGCCCTCTTTGACAAA
>DXBS01000069.1 GCA_019116405.1 Candidatus Gallimonas intestinigallinarum
GCGATGGCGAAGGACATCCGCGTCATCATCATCAAGCTTGCCGACCGCCTGCACAACATGCGCTCACTCAACTTCCTCTCCAAGGAGCGTCAGCAGAAGATGGCGCGCGAGACGCTGGACATCTACGCGCCCATCGCGGGAAGGCTGGGTATTTCGCAGATCAAGTGCGAACTGGAAGATCTTTGCCTGAAGTACCTCGACCCCGGGGCGTTTGAGTACCTCGTCGAGAACATTCACCAGAAGTTGGAGGAGCGCAACCGCTTTGTCGACTACGTCGTCGAGGAGATCAACTGCATCTTAAAGGAGAGCAACATCCACGGCGAAGTGTTCGGTCGACCCAAGCACTTCTATTCCATCTATAAAAAGATGAAGGAGAAGCACAAGTCCTTAGAGCAGATCTACGACCTGACCGCGGTGCGCGTCATCGTCGGCACGGTGGACGAGTGCTACGAGGTGTTCGGCAAGATCCTCAAGAAGTGGAAGCCCGTGCCCGGCAGGATCAAGGACTATATCGCAACGCCTAAGCCCAACTTCTATCAGTCGCTGCATACGACGGTCGTCACCAACTTCGGGCAGCCCTTCGAGATCCAGATCCGCACCGAGGAGATGCACCGCACGGCGGAATACGGTATCGCCGCGCACTGGAAATACAAGGAGCACCGCGACGAGGAGACCTCTCTGGACGCGCGCATCGCCTGGATCCGCGAGGTCATGGAGCTGCAGGGGGGCTTAAAGGACTCCAAGGAGTTCATGGACACCGTCAAGGGCGAGCTGTACAGCACCGAGCTTTTGGTCTTTACGCCCAAGAGCAAGGTCGTGTCTCTTCCCAAGGGCGCAACGCCCGTCGATTTTGCATACGCCATCCACTCCGAGGTGGGCAACCGCTGTACGGGCGCGCGCGTCAACGGCAAGATCGTCCCCTTGAATACCGAGCTCGAACTCGGGGACGTCGTCGAGATCATCACCTCCCCGAACAGCAAGGGCCCCTCGCGTGACTGGCTCAAGTTCATCAAGTCCTCGTCGGCGCGCGCCAAGATCAAGTCCTTCTTCAAGAAGGAGATGAAGGAGGAGAACATCCGCCTCGGCAAGTCGATGATAGAGGAGGCGGCAAAGCGCAAGGGCATGACGCTCGCCGAGCTCGTCACGCCTGAGAGCTTCAAGAAGGTCTCGGAGAAGTTTTCCTTCGATACGCCGGACGAGATGTACTCCGCGATCGGCTACGGCGGCGTGACCGTCAACCAGGTCTTTTTCAAGCTGCTCGACTACTTCCGCAAGGGGTCGCCCACGCCCATCGTGGCGCGCCCCTTCCGCAGCAAGAACGAGCACGGCTCTGTCATCGTCAACGGCGAAACGGGGCTGCTCGTCTCCTTTGCGGGCTGCTGTTCGCCCGTGCCCGGCGACGAGATCGTCGGCTTCGTGACGCACGGGCGGGGCGTGGTCATCCACAGGAAGGACTGCCCCAACATGCGCAACGTCGACCCGGGCAGGCTCCAGCCCGCGGAGTGGGTGGAGCAGGCGGGCGGCGTCAACTTCAAGGTCGCCATCGTCGTCACCGCCGAAGATCAGGGCGCGGCGCTCGCCGCCATTTCGGGCGTCGTGGCGGACATGAAGCTCTCCATTTCCTCCATCAACGGCAGGAACGACAAGAGCAACTACGCCATCGTGGACGTCACGGTGGGACTGCCCAGCCGTCAGGACGTCGTGGAGCTCATCAACCGCATCTCCGCCCGTCCCAAGATCTTAAACGTGCATCGTCTGAACAATTGAGGAAAGTATGCAAAGCGAAAAGATGTACCCGGTTGGGTTTGCGGCAAATTCCTATCTCGTGACGGCGGACGGCAGGTCCGCCGTTGCCATCGACCCCGCGCAGCCCCGCGTCGCAGAGCTCGCAAGGGCGCGCGGACTGACGGTGACGCATGTCCTTCTGACGCACGGGCACTTCGACCACACGGGCGGCGTCGCCGCGCTGCAGGCGGCGGGCGCCAAGGTGGGCTGTCTTGCGGGCGAGGAAGCGCTCGCGTTGGGTGCGGACAATCTCGCCGTCGCCTTCGGCGTGTATGCGCCGGGCACCTTCCCGCGCTTCACGATCGACTTTACCCTGCGCGACGGGCAGGAGATCGAACTTGCTGGGCTTAAGATCCGCGTCATCGCGACGCCCGGGCACACGGCGGGCGGGGCGAGCTATCTCATCGGCGATTATCTCTACACGGGCGATACGCTCTTTGCGGGCGATATCGGCAGGAGCGATCTGCCCACGGGCAGCGGCGCGCAGCTTGTCGCGAGCGTGAAAAAGCTGTATGCCTTAGAGGGTGACTACACCGTCTGCCCCGGGCACGGCGAGGACACGACGCTCGAATATGAGCGCCACAACAACGGGTATGTGCGATGCTGACGACCAATCTTGATTTTTTGCATCCCGAGCTCATGGACGTCGTGCGCCTCTTTGAGGGCGCGGAGGACATGGAAATTTCGCACGCGGTCGCCTATGAGGGCGGCGCGTTTATAAACACCGTCACGGTGGACGGGCGGACGTTCTCTGCGCGGGACGAGGCGTCCTGGGCGGACGAACTGCACTACAAGAGCCTGGTAAAGAGGTATGCAAAACTTGCGCTCTATGACGCGCTCTCTGCGGTGACGGGCGTCACGCTTCCCTGGGGCGCGCTGACGGGCATCCGTCCCACCCGCCTTGCCTATGCCGAGCTGGAGGCGGGGCGGCCCTTTGCGCCGCTCTTTGAGCGGATGCGCGTCTCGCCCGGGAATACTTCGCTCGTCGCACGCGTCATCGAGGGGCAGAGGGCCATCTACGAGAGAGGGGATGCAAGTTGCGATCTGTTCGTCTCCATGCCCTTTTGTCCGACCAAGTGCGAGTATTGCTCCTTCATCACCGCGCCCATTGCAGCGACGCGCAAGTACCTTCCGGACTATCTTGCCGCGCTGGAGGCGGAGCTGGCTGCCTGCGCGCCCCTCATCGGAAAACTCCGCTCCGTCTATATCGGCGGCGGCACACCCTTCGTGCTGGAGGCAGAGGAGCTCGGGCGCGTGCTCGCGGCGGTCGCGCCGCTGCGCAAAAACGGCTGCGAATACACGGTGGAGGCGGGGCGTCCCGACGTGTTCACCGCAGAGAAGCTGGAAGTCTGCAAGCGCTGCGGCGTGACGCGCATCTGCATCAACGCGCAGAGTTTTTCGGACGCGACGCTCGCGCGTATCGGCAGAAAGCACACGGCGGCGGACGTCATCGCGGCGTTCGAACTCGCAAAACCCTATGATTTTGCAATCAACTGCGACCTCATCGCGGGACTGACGGGGGAGAGCTTTGAGGAGTTCTGCCACAGCGTGGACACCGCGATTGCGCTTGCGCCCGAGAATATCACCGTGCATACGCTCTGCCTCAAGAAGGGGGCGCGGCTCAAGGAGGAGACGGCGCGCCTCGAGGAGGGCGACCTCTCCCGCATGATTGCCTACTCCCGCGCGGCGCTCACGAAAGCCGGGTATGAACCTTACTATTTATACCGCCAGAAGTATATGGCGGGCGCGCACGAGAACGTCGGCTGGACTAAGCCCGGGCATGCGTGCGTGTACAATGTGGACGTCATGGAGGAGATCGCGGACAACCTCGCCGTGGGCGCGAACGCCGTCTCCAAGAAGCTCTTTGCGGGCGGGACGCGCATTGAGCGCCACGGCAGCCCCAAGGATATCCCGACCTACCTCAATAAAGCGGACCGCCTGATTGCGGAGCGGGAAGCTTTGTTCCTCGGAAATTAAAGCGCTCGTCTCAGGCGCGCCCGCCGCATGCTTGGCATGCGGCGGGCGCGCCGTTTTGCTGCAAAAAATATGGGAAGGACAGCGCACTTTTACTTGCTTTTTCCATGCAGTTGTGCTATGCTTTCCGCCGGAAAAACGATCGGAACGAGGAAGAGATATGCGCGAGGGACAGGCAGGCGGCGAAGAGCAGCCGCAGGATACACGGGAGGAAAAGCCGACTGAGGCGGAGCGCGGGCAGGCGGGCGCGGCGGCGAGCACCGCGGTCCACGGTCAGATTCATCATCACTCTCTTCTGAGCATGGCGGCGCGCTTTGTCAAGGGCAACGTCGTGTTACTGGTGGCGCTGGTCGCGGCGGGGATCACCTGCATCTTCGTGCCCTTTGACGAGGCGTATGCGGACTATTTCGACTGGAGCACGCTCGCGTGCCTGTTCTGCACGCTCGCCGTCGTGGCGGCGTTCAAAAATATACGCTTTTTCGTGTGGCTGGCGGACGTCATCGTGCGCCGCTTCAAGAACATGCGCAATATCACGCTTGCGCTCGTGTTCGTCACCTTCTTCGGGTCGATGATCATGGCAAACGACATGGCGCTCGTCACCTTCCTGCCGCTCGGGTACTTCGTGCTCGAGTCGTGCGGCAACAAAAAGCTGACGGCGTTCGTCTTTATCATGCAGTACATCGCCGCCAATCTCGGCGGCATGCTCACGCCCTTCGGCAATCCGCAGAACCTCTATCTCTACTCCTATTACTCTATTCCGACGGGCGAGTTTTTCTCGATCATGGCGCTGCCCTTTGCCGCGGCGTTCGTCATGATCTTCGTCATCTGCATGTTCGTCAAGCCCGAGCCCGCCTCCGTGCAGTTCGATGCCCATGTGCGCCCGCCCATGTGGCGCGTCGCCGTCTATGCCGCGCTGTTTGCGCTCTCTTTGTGCATCGTCTTCCGCCTCTTTCCCTATTACTGGGGACTGCTCGCGGTCGTCATAGGGCTGCTCATTCTCGATTTCCGCGCCCTGCTGCGCGTGGACTATGCGCTGCTTCTGACCTTCTGCGCCTTCTTTATCTTTTCGGGCAACCTGGCGCGCATCCCCGCCGTCGCGGAGGGACTGGGCGCGCTCGTCGAATGGGACCCGCTGGCGGTCGGCGCGCTGTCCTGTCAGTTCATCTCCAACGTACCCTCGGCAGTGCTGCTCTCCAAGTTCACGCAGGACTATCCCGCGCTGCTCATCGCGGTCAACGCGGGCGGACTGGGGACGCCCATCGCCTCGCTCGCAAGCCTCATCACGCTCAACACCTTCCGCCGCTTCAACCCCGGGCAGACGGGGAAATACCTCGCCAGGTTCCTGCTGTTCAACTTCGGGTTCCTCGCCGTGCTCATCGGGGTGGGGTATCTGACGCTGCTCTTTGTCTGAATGGCGCGCAAATTTGTCCCGCCGCTCAAAAAATCCGCGCAAAGGGGGCATTTTCTTTTGACAAGCGGGCGGCAAATGTGGTAAGATGATAAAGACGTACGCGACGAGGATCGCTCTCCACGTTCCCCCTGGCGTGCGCGACAAAATATTCCATAGGAGGATAAACGCAAATGGAAAAGAAGGAGATCATCGCAAAGTTCGCAGCTCATGAAGGGGACACCGGTTCGCCCGAAGTCCAGATCGCACTCCTCACCGAGCGCATCAATCACCTCAATGAGCACCTCAAGGAGCACAAGCACGACAATCACTCCCGCCGCGGACTTCTCAAAATGGTCGGCCGCCGCAGAGGTCTTCTGGACTACCTCAAAGCCAAGGACATCGAGCGTTACAGAGCGGTCATCGCTGCGCTGGATCTGAGAAAGTAAGCTTTGAAAGGAGCGGCTTTTTGCCGTTCCTTTTTGCGTTTTTCTGCGCGGTTTCCGGGCGGGAAAATGCCGCCGCATCGCCGGTGGGGCGGTCGGCAAAGAACGAAAGGTGTTAATGTTAAGGAGATAGAAAATGAATTACAAGCAGTTTCAGTTGAACGTTGGCTCCCGCGCGGTGACCATCGAAACGGGCAAGTATACCGAACAGGCGAACGGCTCGTGCGTGGTGCGCTGCGGCGAGACCGCCGTCATGGTGACGGTGTGCATGTCCAAGACGCCTCGCGACGGCATCGACTTCTTCCCCCTTCAGGTGGACTATGAAGAGAAGATGTACGCCGTCGGCAAGATTCCCGGCAGCTTCAAAAGAAGGGAGGGCAGAGCGAGCGACAAGGCGATCCTCACGGCGCGCCTCATCGACCGTCCCCTTCGTCCCCTGTTCCCCAAGGGACTGTTCAACGACGTCGTCGTCGTGGCGACCGCGCTCTCCGTGGAGCCTGACGTCGCACCCGAGCCCCTTGCCATGATCGGTTCCTCCGTCGCGCTCTCCATTTCCGATATCCCCTGGATGGGGCCCACCGGTTCCGTCGTCGTGGGTCTTGTGGACGGCGAGTACGTCATCAATCCCGATGCCGCGCAGCGCGCAAAGAGCACCATCCATCTCAACCTTGCAGGCACCAAGGACGCCATCCTCATGATCGAGGCGGGCGCGGACGAGGTCACGAACGACGAGATGGTCGGCGCCATCATGTTCGGCCACAAGGAGATCAGCAAGATCTGCACCTATATTGAGGACGTCATCGTCCCTGCGGTCGGCAAGCAGAAGCAGGCGATCGAGCTGTATCACATTCCCGAAGAACTGGATGCCGCAGTGCGCTCCTATTCCTCGGACAAGCTCGACCGGGCGCTGGATACGTTTGACAGACAGGAGCGCGAAGCGCGTCAGGACGAAGTCGAAAAGGACATCCTTGCGCACTTTGCAGACATCTATCCCGAAAACACCCGCGAGATCAAGGACTCCATCTACTACTTCACCAAGGAGAAGGTGCGCGCCAAGATCTTTGATCAGGGCATCCGTCCCGACGGCAGAGGCCTCAAGGACGTGCGCCCCATCTGGTGCGAACGCCACGTTCTGCCCCGCGTCCACGGCTCCGCGGTCTTCACCCGCGGACAGACGCAGACGCTCACGACCTGCACGCTCGGCATGCTGAGCGAGGCGCAGAAGCTCGAGGGCCTGGACGACGAGACCTCAAAGCGCTATATGCACCAGTACAACTTCCCCGGCTACTGCACGGGCGAGGCGAAGGCGATCCGCGGCGCGGGCCGCCGCGAGATCGGGCACGGCGCCCTTTCCGAGCGCGCGCTCATTCCCGTGCTTCCCTCGGAGGAGGAATTCCCCTATGCCATCCGCGTGGTCAACGATATCCTCTCCTCCAACGGTTCTTCCTCGATGGCTTCCGTCTGCGGTTCGACCATGGCGCTCATGGACGCGGGCGTTCCGATCAAGGCGCCCGTCGCGGGCGTTGCGATGGGGCTCATCAAGAACCAGGCAACGGGCGAATTCCGCGTCATGACGGATATCCAGGGACTTGAGGACTTCCTCGGCGACATGGACTTCAAGGTCGCAGGCACGATGAAGGGCATCACCGCCATTCAGATGGATATCAAGATCAAGGGCATCTCGGAAGAGATCATGCACACCG
>DXBS01000070.1 GCA_019116405.1 Candidatus Gallimonas intestinigallinarum
GATTTTTGCAGGCCGTTGGTGATGCGGTCCAGGTGCTTGAAGCCCGTCGGAAGCCCCCGGAAGGCGTTGGGGTCGGATTGAATGTCCTCGAACTTTCCGAGGACCTGGCGGATGACCGTGCCGTCCGCAAGGCCCGAAAGCTGGCTGCCGTCCTCCTGCTTGGAGATATCGTACACCTGTTTTTCGGCGTACGCGATCGCCTCGCGCGCCTCGGTGCCCTGCGTGCTGACCTCAATGATCCCCTTCGCGGCGCGGATGAGGCTGCGGCGGATGGCGTCGCGGCGAACGATCTCAAAGTATTGCTTATAGTTCGCCGCCGACGGCGTGATCTCGGCGAGCTCGGTAATGCGCTGCAGACCGCCCGCGCGCTCCAGCGTCCCCTCCCGCTCCAGCATGTCGGTGAGCGTGACGATATCCACGGGCTTTCTGCCGCCGTACACCTTGCGCATCGCGTCAAAGATGAGACGATTGGATTCCTGGTAAAAATCCTCGTCCTTGAGCGTCTCTAAAAGCTCGGACTGGATATCGCCGTCGATGATGATACAGCCGAGGATCGCGGATTCCGCCTCTAAGTTATGCGGCATCTGATTGTTTGGCATATAACTTCCTCTTATGAAAGCGACGTAAACTCCTCAAGCGCATCGGCAAATTGCTGCATCGCGGCTTCGAACGTCGCTTTGCTCGTAAGGTCTGCACCCGCCTCCTTGAGCAGGGTGACGGGGTCCTTGGAACAGCCGCCGCGCAGGAAGGCAAAGTAACGCTCCACGGCGGGCGCGCCCTCTTTGATGATCTTGTCGCTGATCGCGATCGCCGCGGTGATGCCCGTCGCGTACTTATAGACGTAGAACGCGTTGTAGAAGTGCGGGATGCGCGCCCATTCGATCTCGATGTCCTGATCGTGGACGGCGCCCTCGCCGTAATACTTCTTGTTGAGATCGTAGTACAGCGCGGAGAGGTTGTCCTTATTGAGCGGCTTGCCGCGCTCCGCCATGGCGTGTGCCTCCGCCTCAAACTCCGCAAACTGCGTCTGGCGGAAGAGCGTCATGCGGATCATGTCCATGAAGTAGTTGAGAAGATATCTGCGGATGTTTTTCTCCTGCGTGTTGGCGAGCAGATAGCGAAGGAGCAGCATCTCATTGACCGTGCTGGCGACCTCCGCGACAAAGATCTTGTATTGCGACTTGGCGTACGGCTGCGTCTTGTTGGAGAAGTAGGAATGCAGCGCGTGCCCCATCTCGTGCGCGATCGTAAAGATATCGGTGAGCGTCTTGGTATAGTTGAGCAGAACGTACGGGTGATTGCCGAAGATGCCGATCGAATACGCGCCGCTCGTCTTGCCCTCCGTCTCGTAGACGTCCAGCCAGCGCTCCGTCCTGCCCTTATGAAGGAGCGCGACATAGTCCGCCCCCAGGGGCGAGAGCCCCTTTTCGACGAGGTCGAACGCCTCGTCATAGGGCATGGTCAGGTCGGCGTCCTCTACGAGCGAGACGTGCATATCGTACATGTGCATCTCGTCATAGCCGAGCGCCCGTTTGCGCGCATCGACATAGCGGTGCAGCAGCGGAAGCCCGTCGTGGACGGCGGAGAGGAGATTGTCATAGACGGCGCGATCCACCTCTTCGCCGAAGAGCGCCATCTGAAGGCAGCTGTCAAAGCCGCGTGCATCCTTGAGAAAGATGCTCTTTTTGACGTTGCCCGCGTAGATCACGGCGAGCGTGTTGATGATCTTGCGATACGCGCCGTAGTAGAGGCGGAAGCACTCCTCCCGCTTGGCGCGGTCCTTCCCGTGCAGGATGATGCCGTACAGCCCGTGCGAAAGCTGCACCTTTTTGCCCTCGTACTCTATCTCGGGCAGGTTGAGTTCCACGTTATTGAGCATGCCGAAGGCGTCGCCCGAGACCTGCAATGCCTCCTGCGAGAGCGCGAGGATGCGCTCCTCCTTCTCGGAGAGGACGTATTTCTTCTCCTGCAGCAGGCGCAGGAACATGGTGTCGTAGTCGGAGAGCGAAGGATCCTTGGAGAAGGCGACGAGCGTCTCATCGGGCAGCGAAGTGAGCTCCGGGAGCGCAAACGCCGTCTCGGAACTGATTTTCGTCATGAGCATGGACACCTTTCCGAGATAGGAGATATATTTTGTGACGCTCTCGTCCTGTGCGTTGCGCAAAAAGGCGTACAGATAGACGCGCAGCAGCTCGATTTCATAGGCGTCCTGACACTTCAGAAAGGACAGCACGTTCTCCGCGGTGTTGAGTTTGCCGCGATAGGACGCAAAGTCGGGCATCTCGCTGACTTTTGCGAATGCCTCCTCCCATGCTTCGTCGCTCGGGAAGATATCCGCGAGGTTCCATTGATATTTTGCATCGATCTCCGATCTGTTCATAACCTTCTCCTGATTTAATTCTTAAAGCTGTGGATGGGTGCGGGAATGAGCCCGCCGCGGCGGATGAATGCGCTCGCGTCCCCCGTGTGCACGGGCATGACGGGCGCTCTGCCCAGGAGCCCGCCGAAGCTGACCTCGTCCCCCACCTTTTTGCCGGGCGCGGGAATGACGCGCACCGCCGTCGTCTTGTTGTTGACCATGCCGATCGCCGCCTCGTCCGCGATGATCGCGGAGATGGTGGAAGCGGGCGTATCGCCGGGAATGGCGATCATGTCCAGCCCGACCGAGCAGACGCAGGTCATCGCCTCGAGTTTGTCGAGGGAAATTTTGCCCGCCGTCGCCGATTCTATCATGCCGATGTCCTCCGAGACGGGAATGAACGCGCCCGAGAGCCCGCCCACGCGCGAGGACGCCATGACGCCGCCCTTCTTGACCGCGTCGTTGAGCATCGCGAGCGCCGCCGTCGTACCGTGACAGCCGACGACCTCCAGCCCGAGCGTCTCCAGAATATGCGCGACGGAGTCCCCTCTTGCGGGCGTGGGCGCGAGGGACAGGTCGACGATGCCGAACCTTGCGCCGAGGCGCTTTGCCGCCTCGCGCGCGATGAGCTGCCCCGCGCGCGTGATCTTGAACGCCGTGCGCTTGATGAGCTCCGCCGCGTCCGTGAGATCGGCGTCGGGGATAAACTTTAAGGCGTGTTCGACGACGCCCGGGCCCGACACGCCGACGTTGATAACGGTGTCGCTCTCGCCCACGCCGTGGAAGGCGCCCGCCATGAAGGGATTGTCCTCCACCGCGTTGCAGAATACGACGAGTTTGGCGCACCCCAGTCCGTCCTTGTCTTTGGTGAGCTGCGCCGTCTTCAGGACGATCTCACCCATCGTGCGGACGGCGTCCATGTTGATGCCCGACTTGGAGGAGCCGACGTTCACCGAGGAACACAGCCGCTCGGTCGTGGCGAGCACTTCGGGAATGGTGGCAAGGAACGCCTGTTCATAGTCCGACGTCCCCTTGTGCACGAGCGCCGAGTACCCGCCCAAAAAGTCGATGCCCAGCTCCCGCGCCGCCCTGTCGAGCGCGGCGCCGACGACGGCGCTCTCCCCGGGAAACGCCGCCGTGATGAGCGAGACGGGCGTGACGGAGACGCGCTTGTTGACGATGGGAATGCCGTACTCCGCCGAGAGCTCCGTGGCAGTCGGAACAAGCCGCTCCGCCTTCTGCATGACGCGGTCATAGACCGCCTGCGCCGTCTCCTGCGCCGTCGCACGGATGCAGGGAAGCAGGGAAATGCCCATCGTCACCGTGCGGATATCGAGGTGCTCTTTTTCGATCATGTCGATCGTTTCGATTACATCAAATTTGTTGAACATAGTATTTGAGTAAAAAATCAGATATTGTGCATCGCGTCAAAGATATCGGCGTGCTGCAGACGGACAGTCACGCCGATCTGCTCACCGAGCGCGGAGAGCTGCGCCGAGACGGCAGAGATCGCCTCCTCACTCTCCGACATATCCACCATCATGATCATGGCGAACTGGTCGCCGAGAATGGTCTGCGAAACGTCTTCGATATTGATATTGTGCTCGAACAAAAAGGCGCTCACCTTGGCGATGATGCCGCGCTTGTCCGAGCCGGTCACTGTTACGACTGCGCGCATAGTTTACTCCTTGTTCTGCGATAAGATTTCGTATTCGATGAGCAGATTGCCCTGCGACACGACGCGCACCGTCTGCTCCTCCTCAAAGGGCGGGAAGTCCTTTTCCCCGTCCACATAGATCTGACGGATCATCTCCTCGTCCCGCTTGACGTTGCGCACGCGGAAAGTCGCGACGTTGACGTCTACCCCGTCGCGCGTGATCCAGTCGTCGATGCCCGCAAAGGGCAGAACGGCATACTCCTTGAGCCCGAGCGAGATGAATTTGAGCATCTTGCAGTAGGCGTTGCTCCGCTTGAAACAGATGCCCATGTAAGGGTACAGAAAGATGATATACAGCGCCGTGATGACGCAGGAGATGATATTTACCCACGTCTGATTGGGGTCCTCATAGGGCAGCATGACATAATAGATGAACAGCCCGAGAAGCGCGAAAAACCAGACCGCCGTCACCGTAAAGAACACGGCGAGAATGCGGCGGCGCTGGGCATATGCCGCCCAGAGATCGTCATCGCAATACAGTTTTGTCATACACCTTCTCCTTGTCCGGCGATAAACAGCACGCCCAGCGTATTTCTGCCGCAGTGCCCCGTGATGACGGAACCCGCGACCGTTTCCAATACTTCCTCAAAATGAAAGAGCTTTGCGACCTTCTTGCGCGCCGCCTCCACGACCTCCTCATCGGCATTGCTGTGCGTGATGAAGCAGCGGCGCGTCTCGTACGCGGAATATTTGACGGCGAGATCCTCAATATACTGCTCGATGCAGCGCACCATGCTGCCGCGGTACTTTTTCCCGGGCACGAGCTGCCCGTCCTCCATTTCGATGAGCGGATGGATCTTGAGAATGTTCGCCCCGTAGAAGGCAAGGCGCGAGCATCTGCCGCCCTTATAGAGATAATCCAGCCGATCGGGCACAAACGACGTATTGACGAGCGGACGGAGCGCGTTGACTTCGTTTACGATCTTCTCCGCACTCTTCCCCGCTTCCCTGAGGTCGGCGGCTTTTAAAATGAGCAATCCCTGCCCCGTGGAGAGCGCCTTGCTGTCCACGACATACACCTTCCCGGGAAAGCGCTTTGCCGCCGCCTCCGCATAGCTGTTTGCCGAAGACGCCTTGGCGGAAATGCTGAAGTGGATGACGGTGTCGCCGCGATCGACATAGGGCGCAAAGCAGTCCTCATAGTCCCCGATGCTCGGCGCCGCCGTCTTGGGAAGCTGCCCCGTTTTTTCGACGTAGGCAAAGATGTCCTTTGGCATGATATCCACGCCGTCGCGGTAGGCATTCTCGCCCAGAATGACGGAGAGCGGCATGATCCCGATGTCATGCTTTGCAATGCTCTCGCCGAGGTCGCAGGTACTGTCTGCCGTAAGTTGTATCATGTAGGTTCCTCCTCCGTTTTTATGAAAAGAGTGCGCCGAGCGAGGCGCGGAAGCGCTCCCAGCCCGTCGTGAAATCTTTGATCGCGATCGCCCATTCGGGGACGACGCCGATGATGCTGTCGCAGTCGAACAGGTCGTATCCGTACGCCACGATTTCCTGCGAATCCTGGCTGTGCAGGCGGTTGTCCCCCAAAAAGAAGATCTGCCCTTCGCCGACGGTCACCTCGGGGAAGCTGTAGCTCTCGTCCATGAGCGCGTACGGCTCGTCGAGCGCGGCATATTCCCCGCCCGCCTCTTTTAAGTAGACGACGCCCCTTTCGCACTTCACACTGTCCCCTTCCACGGCGATCAGCCGCTTGATGATGGTGCCGGAGGTGAATACCGTGCCGTCGTTGCCGACGTAGGCATCGCTCGCCGTGGTGTCGATGATGACGACGTCACCGCGCTCCGCCGAAAAAGAGCGCAGCGCGTAGACGATGTCGCCGCCCTCATAGTCGCCCCCCGCCGACACGCCGCCGTAGAAAGTGTTCAGCATGGAGGAGCCCTTGATCTCCACCGTGAACATGAATATCCCGCGCAGGCAATCGAGCAGGACGATCACGGCAAAGACGATGAGCACGGCGCTCATGACGATGAGCAAGGCAGACGGCTTCGCGCGGCGGTTGAGCATCTCGGGACGGCGGATCATTGCCTGCCCTCCGCGATGCGCCGAACGCGCTTTCTGAGCTCATCGGGCGTGAGCATGACCACCCGTCCGCAGGTCAGGCACCTGATCTTATAGTCCGCGCCCGTGCGAACGATCTGCCAGAGTTTCCCGCCGCACGGATGCGGTTTTTTTGTCTCGACGACGGTGTCCAGCTGCAATTGACTCAGATCCATAATACGTTGTTGATGAGTACTTCTTTATCCCCGATGAACACGAGCGACACCGCATGTTCAAAGCTGTCGATATGCTCGCCCGTCTGCGACTTGAAGTCGGATGCGTCAAAACAGAAACTCTTCCACTTGCCGCCGCCCTCGATCCAGACCTCGGCGGCATACGCCTTTTCTTCGTTGCCGTCAAAATAGAACACGATTTTCAGGTGCGCATCCTCTTTGCAGTAGGCGTCAAGGCGCAGCGAGGCCCCTTCGGGCGCGGCATAGCGCGGCTCGTTGACGCGATAGGACACAAGCCCCGCTTCCGCCGTTGCGCCGAGCAGCCCGCCGTAGCCGGGCAGCAGCTTTGCGTCCACGCCCTTGCTGTCCGCAAAACAGGACGCGATCGAGCGCGCGCGGCGACGGAATCCCGAGACGCCGTTGAGCGAATCGCGCTCCGCGGAATAGATGATGCGGCTTTTGAGGCTCGCATTGCGGTAAGGCTTTGCGATGACGACCTCCTGGATCTTGGAAGTCACGGAGAAGTTGTTGGAATAGTTGGCGAATGCATAGACGAGGGCGCGGCTGCTCTTTTCGTAGATACTCAGCGGGATGGTCGCGACGTTTTCCCTGACGTCCGCACGGCTGCCGAGCACGCGCGTCCAGTCGCGCGCGTGCGCGTCCGAGAGCTGCTCGGTGAAAAAGATGCCGCACTCCTTGAGCTCCGCGTCCTTATCAAACGTGACTTTTGCGACAAGATCGCCCTTTTCATCCTCCTCGACCGCAAGATCCACCGTGTCGCTGACAAAGACGGACATGTCCTTGAGGTACTTATCGAGAAACAGGTCAATATCCGCGATGGAATGGGAGCCGATCAGCCCGTTCCCGTGCGAGGAATACAAGAACGCCTTCTGCACGGCGGGATTGATCTGCTGGAAGGTATCGAACACGCGGTCGTAATCGTGCTTGCTGTCGTTGACGGCGGAAAGAAGCAGTACGGGACAGTTGACGTACGGCGCATAGCTCTGCGAGTCCAGCCCCGCAATAAAGCGGTGGTGCTCCTCATCGAACACCTGCTTTTCGCCCGTAAACTTTTCCCTGCCGCGGTAGGCGAGCCAGCCCGCCGCGCACACCGAGATCATGCACCCGAGGGGCACATAGGGCGCGATCTTAAATACCACTTCGCCGCCCGTTCTAAGCCCGATCGCACCGAACTTGGTCACCTCTTCGCGGGTGGATAAAAACTTTGCCGCATAGCGCGCGACGCCCGCCCATTCGTACCAGCTCGTCTCGCGAGCGGTCGGTTCCGCCTTCTCCAGATGCGAGCCGGCGCGCACATAGTTGGCGTAGTCGATGGAGGGCGGGTAGACGGTATGCAGATCGGTGCCGTTGTCGCCGCAATAATCCACGCACAGAACGCCGTATCCGCGCCCGACAAAGCGCCTTATGAACACCTCGTCAAACGCACAGCCCGCCTCGAACAGTACCATGACCGCAGGAAAGCGCGCCGCCTTTTCGGGAAAGACGTACTTTGCGTAAATATTCACCCTTCTGTCCCCCGCCTTTCTGCCGAGGAAGCGGATGTCGCGCCAGACAATCCCCTCTTCCGTGCGCTCCGAGAGCGTCATCACTTCGAGGGGAAGGGAGTCGTCAAAATCCTTCCACAGCGTAACGGGGGTTAAAAAAGTACTTGCCAAAACGCACCTCACTCCATATGGATTTGAGAGCCGTGCTGCTCGGTCGCCTTGGTGACCGAGAGACGGCGGTCGATCCTGTGTTTGAGCTCCTCGACGTGGGAGATGATCCCGATGGAGAAATTTTCGCTCTTCAGGCGCTCCAGACTGTCCATGACAACGTCCACGAGCCGCTCGTCCAGCGTGCCGAACCCCTCGTCGAGGAAGAAAAATTCGATGGGCCGCAGCGACCGCGCGCAGATCTCCGCGCTCAGCGAGAGTGCAAGCGAGAGGGAAACGAGGAAGGTCTCCCCGCCCGAGAGCGTATACACGCCGCGCAGGTTTCCGCCGTTGAAGTTGTCGCCGACGAAGAAGCCGCCCTCGTACCGCAGGAAATATCTGCCATCCGTGAGGGATAAAAGACGATTGCTCGCGTTGACCGCGACCGTCTGCAGATACTCCTCCGCCACGAACTCCATGAATTTATTGCCTTCGAGCAGCTTTCTCAGCCGCTCATACAAAGAGAGCTGTTTTTCGCGGGAGATAAGCTCCTTTTCCAGCGCCGTCTTTTCCTTGAGCCCCGCTTCCGCCCGCGCGAGCGCCTCCCGCCTGACTGCAAGCGTGCGCGTACGCTCCGCGCTCTTTTGCTCGCATTCGGCAAGCTGCGTTCTGAGGGCGACACAGCGCTCCTGCGTCGCATCGGAGAGGTCCTCTTCCGACAACGCCCTCAGCCGCGCGTGCACGCCGCTGTACTGCTGTTTGTATGCCTCGACGCGCTCCCGCGCGCGGACGGGATCGCCGTACTTATCGGTGAGCGCCTTTGCCTCGCGCACCGACGCAAACGCTCCGTCCGTCAATGCGTCCGCGAGCCTTTTTTGTTGTTCCTGCCCGCCGCTTTGCGCCGCGCGCAGCTGTTCTCCCGCCGACGCGGACGCGACCTGTGCACCTGTTAGACTGCGCTGAAGCGCCTCCCGCTCCCTGACGCGGCGCGCGCGCTCCGCCTTTTTTTCGCGGATCTGCTGCTCCAGTTCCTCAGGCGGCGGAAGCTGCTCGAAGCCCTCCGAAAGGGAGGCGATGCGCTCCGCCGTTTCCTTCCTGCTGCGCGAGAGATCCTGCAGCGTCTGTAAGTGCATATCGTAGCGCCCCTTGCGCTTTTCCAGCATGACGAGCTGTCCGCGCAGGCGCTCGCGCTCCTCCTGACGCGCCTCATAGGCGGCGCGGATGGTGGCAAGGTCGGTCTTGTCCCCCTCGGAGAGCGCGCGGTACTTTTCGATGAGCGGATCGCTGGAGGGGCGTATGACGGGATATGCCTGCGTCAGATCTTCCAGTTCCTCCGCGAAGGTCGCGTACTCGGCGCGCAGAAGTTCCCGCTTGCCGTTCTGCTCGGCAAAGGTGAAGAAATCCCCGCTCCCGAGCGCCGCGATCGCCTGTTCCAGCGCTGCTCTCTCCGCGTCATAGGAAAATCCGGCAAACGCGTCCTTCTCCGATGCGAGCTGCTGATCGATCTGCTCCAGCTTTTTGCGGGCGGCGTCGCGCTCCTGCGCGCGGAACGCCTGCGTCTTGGAACGCACCAGCTGTTCGGAGAGCGCGTTTTCCTCCGCCTCCGCCTTCTCCGCGTCCCATTCTGCTGCCGCTGCGACGCGCGCCTGTACTTCGCGCAGCGTCTCTTCCGCCCGCTGCAGCGACTGTTTGCAATTTTCCAGGCGAAGTTCCGCCTGCCTTGCCGCGGCGTCCTCTCTGAGGACGGCGGCGGCGCGCTCCAGCCTGTCCAGTTCGGCATTCATTGCCTGCATCTGCGGCAGCACTGCCTGAAGCTTTTGCATCTGCGCCGAGAGCGCCTCCTGCTCCTGCCGCCTCTGTGCGCGCGCCGAGAGCGTCTTTTCCTGCTCGCGAAGCGCGGCAAGCTGCGCTTTGTCCTGTTCTTCCTCTTTTGAAAGCTGCGCAATCTCCTCCTGCAGCGAAGCGACGGACTGTGCGGTGATGTCTCCGTATTGCTCCAGTCTCGCCTGCGTCACGGCGAGCGCCTCGCGCGCGGCGGCCATCTTTGCGCCCGCGCTCTTGACGAGCCCCTCGCCATACGCCTCCAGATCAAAGAGGCGGGATATAAGCTTTAACCGCTCCCCGCGGGCGGCGCGCACGAACTGCGCGAACTCCCCCTGCGGAAGCGCAATGCACTTTTCAAAGTCCTTCTGCTCCAGCCCGATGATGCGCTCGAGCAGAGCATTTCCATCCCGCACGCCCTCGGCAAGAACCTGCCAGGCGTCATCCTTTTTTTCGTAGACCTTGAGCGTCTGCGCCGCATTCTTGCGCTTGAGTTCGCGCTCGACGCGAAAATTTCTGCGCTTTCCCTCAAAGACGATCTCAAATTCAAAGATCACGTACGCTTTTTCGGCGGCATAGTGAATGACATCCGCAATACTGCCGGAGCGCGAGCGCGCAATGTTGCCGTACAGGGCAAACCCGATGCAGTCAAGGATGGTGCTCTTGCCCGAGCCGGTATCCCCGAAGATGCCGAAGATGCCGAACTCCATGAGCTTGGTAAAATTGATTTTAGCGGGTTCGGAGAAGGAGTTGATCCCGCAGAACTCCAGATAGACGGGCTTCATCTCTCCTCCAACAGCGCCAGAAATGCCTGCGTCAGTTCCTCTGCGGGCGCCTCGCCATAGACGGAACGATAGTATTCGCCGAACAGTTCTTGGGAAGAAAGCGCGCTGCGCCTGACGACGGGAACTGCCTGTGCGCCCGCCGTGTGCACGATGAGCGAAACGAGCCCCTCGTTCGCCGCGCGCAGGGCATGTGTCTCCTGCGAGGTGAGCGGCGCGGTGAGATGCAGCGTGAGTTCGATATATGCCTCGGGGTAGCGCGCGAGAAGGGAGAGCGCCTGCTCGACGCCCGCCGCCTCCAGCCGCACGAGTTTTTTGCCCGACATGAGCGGTATCTCTTTGGCGACTTCGACATGCTCGCCCGTTGTCTGCAACAGGATGACCTGCTTGTTTTCACCCTCGTCAAAGGAATATTGCAGGAGCGAGCCGCTGTAGCGAACGTTTTGCCCC
Source organism: Candidatus Gallimonas intestinigallinarum (assembly GCA_019116405.1). Next base: position 10,998 of record DXBS01000070.1, read on the forward strand.
ATCTTCTGCGGTTTGTGCAGATGCCCGAGCGCGACATACCCCTGCGCGGGAAAGACGGAGACGGGCACGGCGCGCGCGCCGCCCAGGTCGATATCGCGCTCGCTCTCGCTCACCTTGCCGCCCGCCGCAAAGAGGTGCGTAAGCAGGATATGGGGCATACCGCCCTGAAATCCCGCCTCGCCGCGCGCGATCCAGCGCCCGATCTTCTCCACATAGCTCTCTTCCGACTTCTCCTCTCTCAGGCGCGCTTCGTTGGGATAGGGCAGCGCGTTGAGATAGACGCGCTCGCCCGCAGCATTGCCGATGACGACATACCCCTCGCCCGAGGCGACCGCCTTCACGGGGCGATCCCCGCCGACGGGCATGACTTCCCTGCCGCTGCCAAAGAGGTAGATCCCCTCCTCCGCCGCGAGCGGCGCGGAAGCCGCAAGCCGCACGCCGTCATCGTGATTGCCGCTGACAATGACGACCGCGCGGGACGCACCCGCCAGCTTTTTGACGGCGCGGAAGAACACCTCCTCCGCCTCGGCAGACGGCATATAGGTATCAAAGACGTCCCCGGCAACAAGGACGAGGTCGACGCGTTCGCGCGCGCAGATATCCGCGAGCGCGTCAAGCGCCTCAATTTGTTCGGGCAGGCGTTCCCGATCCATCAGGCGCTTGCCGATATGCCAGTCAGAAGTGTGTAGAATGTTCATGCAGGAGACAAAGTGTGCAAAATTTTGCAGGCAGCGGAAAAGGCTTTGCGTTTCGCCGCCAAATATGCTATACTGATTATACACTACAAGACGCAAAAAATCAAGCGTTCGCCCCATTTTTCGGGGAAAATGCGCTGAAATACACAGGAGCAGATCATGTCGTTCGCCGCCTTTTCCAAGGATTTTACTTCCAATATGTTCACGAGCGTGGAAAACCAGTTCATCACCAAGTACCTGCCGCAGGCGGACGGCGACGCCGTGCGCGTCTATCTCTACGGGCTGTACCTGTGCCAGATCTCGGCGGACTTC
>DXBS01000071.1 GCA_019116405.1 Candidatus Gallimonas intestinigallinarum
GCTCCGGGAAAAGAACTCGCACGCCGTCAGCAGGCAATTCAGTACCCTGTTTTCAGGGCGAAAAGTCGCCTTAGATGCGTCATTTTTTCCGCCGATTTTACGAAAAAACAGCGCAATTTTTACGGCAGAAATAACGACAGCGTGCCATTTTGGATAGGGGTGGAAGCATGGGGGTCGGGCGGTAGGCAAGGGAATCGTATTACCCCCGAAAACGGGCGTTTTTGCACCAAAATCACCCAAAACCGACCCATCAATTTATTGAAACTGTTTTTGCCACATTTCAGGCGCATTCAAAGCGGAAAAGTCAGCAAACTGTGCATAGTTTTGCCGCAAAATCACGCCTTTTGGGGCTAAAGTCGAGGATGCCTTGCAAAGGGGAGGGAAGGGGGGCATATTATGTGCCGAATATGGGCAAAATCGGGCAAAAAGCCGCCAATGAGCGCATATTCAGTACCATGGAGGAATGGTAGGGCATATAGGCGCCAAAAGTGCGGCAATTGAGGCAAGAATCGCCTAATTTACCGTACTTTTGGCGGGAAATCGCGTCTCAGAGCGCGGAAAAGTGCCATGGAGGAAGGGTCGGCTGTAGAAGCGCCGCATTCTGACGGCGGCATACCAAGCGTGTCAGAAACCGACAATTTTCGCGGTTTTCATAGTACTATGCGACGCATATTACTATGATTATACACTATTTATGTCAGACATAATACTTCGCTAAGGCTGAATTTATCGAAATTTGTCCCTTTTCTTGCAAGATGCGGCTCATGAGCGAACGAGAAAATACGCAGGGGAAACAGGCGCTGCGGTGGCGCAGCAGACAGACTGTACAGCCGGCTTATCAGCCCCCGATATGGCGACGAGTATACCTGCGCCGCGCAGTCGTGACGGCAAAGAAAGCCGCGTATAACTCAGCCGCGCGAGGCACGGCAGTGGTCCGTGCTCGCTGCTTCCGATCGGCGCTGCGGCAGGGGGAAAGACGTTTATCTCAATCATACAAAAAATTGAGTAAGACAATTTTTATTTTTTACACAATTTTTTGCAACCATGCGCATGTTTTTTGCTGAAAAACGCAGATCGGCACGCAAGTCATAGGGGGCGAAATTTTCGCCTGGAAAATTAAAAACGCTCCTGCGCGATCTGAGAGCCAAAAATTTTTTTGTCCAATCTTTCCGTGAAAACGCTATTTTTGTATCAAAAAAGCCGCCCGAGCGAACCTATGCGCTCGGGCGGTGGAATGAAAAAGTTGTACCTTATTTCATGGATGCGATCATCTCAACAAAGGCGGGATCGTAGTGGGAGAAGAAGGCGCTGTCCTGTTCGTCCAGCGCTGCAATTTTGTGCATGTCGCTCTCTGTCAGCGCAAAGTTGAATACCTCAAAATTTTCCTTCATGCGCTCCTTGTGCGTGGACTTGGGAATGACGATCACGCCGCGCTGGATGAGATAGCGCAGTCCGATCTGCGCCGCGCTCTTGCCGTACTTGTTCCCGATCTCATTGAGCACGGGATTGGTGAAGTAATCCTTCCTGCCCTCGGCGAAGGGACCCCAGCTCTCGTGCGGCGGCGCTGTTTGTGCGCACCAACCGCGGGCTGTCGCTCACGGAGGCGGGGCAGTCCTTTTATCGGGACGCAGCCCGTCTGTCCGAACAGCTGGAAACAGCGATCGCACGGGCGCGGCAGCTTTCACTTACCCGCCGCGACGTCGTGCGCATCGGGAACTCCCTGCTCAATCCGTGTAAGCCGCTCCTCGATCTGTGGAACGCTTTGGAGGATAAGCCCGACTGCACCCTGTGCATCGTCCCCTTTGTGGACACCGTCGAGACGCTGGACAAGGTCTACCATTCCCTCGGCGCGGAGATCGACGTGCTGATCGGCGCCTGCGACATTGCGGGCTATTCCGATTTTTTGCAGATCTACAACCTGGGGACATATTCCCTGTGCATCGGCGTCCTGCGCCGTCACCCGCTGGCGGACAGGGCGCGCCTGTCGCCCGAAGATCTGCGCGGCGAGCGCCTCATCCTGTTACAGGAGGGGGGAAGCGGGACGCTGGACAGTGTCCGCAGAGAGCTGCGGCGCGCCTATCCCGAAATTATTTTGGTGGATTCGCCCAGGTACTATGACTATGACGTATTCAACCGCTGCGAGCAGGAGGGCGCGCTGCTTCTGACGCTGGACGCCTGGAGGGACGTGCATCCTGCGCTCAATACCGTTCCCATTGATCTGGACTATTCCATTCCGTACGGCATTTTATACCCGTTGCACCCCGTTGAGCACGTCAAGCAGTTTCTTGAGGCAATCGAGCGCGGAGAAGGGGGCGCGGGAAAGGGCGGCGCGTAAAAAAAGTGGGCGCAGAAGTGGCGCAATCTGCGCATGGAAGGCATAGCCTGATGCTATTTCTGACGATAGAAAATAAGTATTTGACATAGGTCAGCGCCTCCCTTACAATAGAGGCTGCAAACAAGCAGAGGCAGCAATCAGGGAGGCGTGCAATGGAGATCGCGGAATATAAGCAGAGGATGGCGCGGCGGGAATATATCGTCGGCGGGTCGGAGGCGCATGCACTCATGCACCGCATGTCGTCGGATGCGCAGCGCATCACCTGTGAGATCAACGGCAAATATCACACGTCCGAGGAACTGCGCGCGCTCTTTTCCGAGCTGACGGGGCAGGCGGTGGACGAGACGTTTGCGCTCTTCCCGCCCATCTATTCCGACTTCGGCAAGAACATCACCGTCGGAAAGGGCGTGTTCATCAATTCCGGGTGCTGTTTTCAGGATCAGGGCGGCATCGTGCTGGGCGATCATGTGCTCGTCGGGCATCAGGTCGTCTTTGCCACGCTCAATCATGACCTCGACCCCGTGCGCCGTGCGGGCATGCAGCCCGCGCCCATCGTCGTGAAGGACAACGTCTGGATCGGCGCGCACGCGACCATACTTGCGGGCGTCACGATCGGGGAGAACGCCGTCGTGGCGGCGGGCGCGGTCGTCACCAGGGACGTCCCCGCCAATACCATCGTGGGCGGCGTGCCCGCACGGGTACTTAAGACGATCTGAGACCGCGGGCGGGAAACAGCAAAAAAAGACCGCGCCGCATTTACGGCTCGGTCGTGGCGGAGAGTTCTTCGCGCAGGAACTGCAAAAAGATCTGTGCCGCCCGGGAGAAGATCTGATATTTCTTCCAGATGACGTCCACATGGGCTGTCACGGGCGGGGAGAGGGGACGAAAGCACACCTTGCTCTCGCCCGTTGTGTTGATGAGGCCGTCGATGCAGAGCACGCAGCCGATCTCCGCTTCCGCCATCAGTGCGGCGTTGTAGACGAGGTTGTAAGTGGCAACGATCTCAATGTCCTGTGCAACGGACTTGTACCACTCCGTCACATTGCTCTTGGGCAGGGAGTGGCGGGACTGGATGAGCCGCACCCCGCGCAGGTCCTCGGGCGCGATCTCCTTTTTTTCTGCCAGCGGATGCCGCTTGGAGAGGATGAGCCCCCAGCGCTCGGTAAAGGGCAGGCGCAGGCTCTCGTACTTGGTCAGGTCGGCAGGCTCTATGACCAGCCCGAAGTCCAAAAGCCCCTTGTCGACGTGTTCGCAGACGTCGGCAATGTCGCCGCTGTGGATATGTAGACGGATATCGGGGTACTGCGTGCGCATCTTCTGCGCGGCGCGCAGCAAAATGTGCATCGCGCGGGTCTCGCCGCCGCCCAGATAGACGTCGCCGCCCACGTTCTCCTGCGGGTGAAGGAGTTCGCGCTCCGTCTTTTCATACAGGGCGAGGATCTCCTCCGCGCGCCTGCGCAGCAGCTGCCCCGCTTCGGTCAGGCGCATCTTTTTGCCGCGCACAAAGAGGGGCTGCCCGACTTCCTTTTCCATATTCTGGATCTGTCGCGTGAGGCTGGGCTGGGTGATATACAAAAAGTCCGCCGCCCTGGAAATGCTCTCCTCCCGCGCGACGGCGAGGAAGTATTTCATCTGAATGAGTTCCATGCGTGCCTCCTTTGCAAGAAGTACGAAAAAGTTCAGAAAAAGTATAGCACGCCAAAAGTATACAAGTCAAGCATATTGTTCGCATCATCATAATTGGAGCGCATAATAGGGAGTATGGCAGGCGCTTGCGGCGGGCGCGGGCGAAGTGGAAATCAGGCTCAGCCTTTCATAATCATATTATCAGGAGGAAATCAACCATGGAAACATTGCACTTAACGCAGGAATGGGACAAGACCTTCCCCAAGAGTAACAGGGTGGAACACACGCCGTGCATACCGACCTGTATGACAACCTCGCGGTGATTCCGTTCGACAAGTTTGAACAGTTCTTCCGCAGCAATTTCTGAGCGGACAAATACAATGCGCGCGGCGCGGCATCTTTCGATGCCGCGCCGCGCATATTTTTGCAACGCATGCAAAATGTTTTTGGCCCCGCATAAGATGCGCCGCCTTGTATCCGAGTGCCCCTTGACAGAATAGAAAAGCCGCTCTATAATAGAGGCAGAGTTGTGCGGATGGGAGAGCGGCGTGCGCCCGTCCCGTTTTGGAGGAGAGCATGGCGTTGGATGAAGTTTATTACAGTGAGGACTTTTCCCTGGAACTTGAATATTTCTACACCGTGGGCGGGTATGTTACCTTTCTCGTCGCAGTCACCGTAGACGGGTTTTGCGGCGTGCACGCCTTTTGTGTGCGGCGGGCGGATCTGGATGCGATGATCCGCGCGCTGGAACAGCTGAAAGACGGGCAGGCGACATTGATTGACGGCGAGTCCGCTTCCTACTTGCAGGTAACGGGCTGCGGAGAGCGCGTCCGCTTCGGCGGCATGCTGGAAGGGACTGCTGTTTCGCTGCAGTTTTCGGAAGCGGAGGCCGATCGGACTGCCGTTCCGGAACTGATCGCGGTGCTGAGGGAGTTCGCCGACAGGGAGGAATTGAATGCAGGGGTTTAAGCGGGTACATTTCAAGGGAACGTTCCGCGACTATCAGCAGCGGGTGCTGGACCGCGCCGACGGGTATCTGCGCGACGGAAAACTGCATATCGTCGCGGCGCCGGGGAGCGGCAAGACCGTGCTCGGGCTGGAACTCATCCGCAAAATCGGCAAGCCGTGCCTCATCCTGTCGCCCACGACTGCCATCCGCGAGCAATGGCGCGCGCGGTTTTGCTCGCTCTTTGCCGATGACGAACAGGCCGCCGACGCGCTCTTTTCCTGCGATCTGCACGACGTCAGGCTGATCACGTCCGTCACCTATCAGGCGCTCTATACCGCCATGGAGCGGACGGAAGGCGGCGAGGACGACTGTTCGGACATCGATCTGATGCAGCTCATCGGGGCGCACGAGATCGGTACGATCTGTCTGGACGAGGCGCATCATCTGCGCAATGAATGGCAGCGTGCGCTGGAAAAATTCATGCAGCAGCTCGACGGCCGCGTGACGGTGCTCTCGCTCACCGCAACGCCGCCCTATGACGCGGAGGGTGGGGAATGGGAGCGCTACATCGCCGTCTGCGGCGAGATCGATGAGGAGATCTTCGTCCCCGAACTGGTTGCACAGGGGACACTCTGTCCGCATCAGGACTACGTCTATTTCAATTATCCCACCAAGACGGAACTTGCCGCGCTGGAGGACTACCGCGCGCATGCCGCTGCCGCGCTCGATCAGATCGCCGCGCTGCCCTTTGTGCGGGAATTGTGCGCTCGCCTGCAGGAGAAACCCGACTACGACGCTATTTTCTCCGCGCCGCAGGAATATACTGCGCTCTTTTGCTGGTTCCGCTCCTGCGGGCTGGAGGTCGGCCGCCCGATCGAACGGCAGCTCGCGGGCAGGCGTGGCTTGCCCCGCTTTCAGGTCGGACATGCGGAGCAGGCGATCGGCTTTTTGATCAATGGCGCGCTGCTCTCCGAAGAACAGAAGAAGCAGATCGAAGACATCGTCAAGTCGCACGGCGTGTACGAGCGGCGGCAGGTACAGCTTCGCCTCAGCGAAAAGCTGCGCCGCACCCTCGTCTCCTCGGTCGGCAAGCTGGACAGCATCCGCCGCATTGTACAATGCGAGCGGGACGCGATGGGTGGGGAGCTGCGCCTGCTCATTCTGACCGACTATATCAAAAAAGAGACGTTGGACGGCGTCGCATCGCGGGGGAGTTTTTCCTCCGTCAACGTCGTGAGCATCTTTGAGACGCTGCGCCGCGCAGACGATACGCAGGAGATCGGCGTGCTGTCCGGCTCGCTCATCATTCTGCCCGAGAAGGTCAAGCTTCATGTTCGTCATACCAGGCAGCATATCCCCGGGACGCGCTACTGCGTTTTCGACGTCGCCGGCTCGCTGCACACCGCGGTCGCGGCGGTCGGCGAACTGTTTGAGCGCGGCGAGATCCGCGTGCTCATCGGCACCAAGTCACTGCTCGGCGAGGGCTGGGATTCTCCCTGCATCAATGCCCTGATTCTGGCGAGTTTCGTCGGGAGCTTCGTGCTCTCCAATCAGATGCGCGGCAGGGCGATCCGCATCGATCCCACGCATCCACAAAAGGTCGCCAATATCTGGCACCTTATCACGGTCGAACCGCCCTATGCCGTAAAGGAAAGGGCAGTGCAGCGCCTCGCGGAGCAGATCAGACAGGATGATTCGCGGCTGATCTCCTGCGACTATGAGGTATTAAAGCGCAGATTTGATACCTTTATGGGACCCAATGATCGCACGGGCGCGATCGAGAGCGGCATCGGACGGCTGACGGCGATCGCGCCGCCCTATGACAGCGAGGGAATTGCGCGCATTGACGCGGAGATGCTCGAGCGCGCGTCACACAGGGAGAAATTGCGTGCGCAATGGCAGAATGCCGTCCGCGGCGGCGTGGTCGAGGTGACGGCGCAGAGCGTCGTCCCGACGGAAAAACGCGTGCCCGTGTTCACCTTCTGGAATGTGACCCTGTTTTTGCTACTCGCCGCCGTGCAGGCCGACCTCGTCCGCCTGATCATCATGACGGCGATGCGCTTTTCTGCGTGGACGGCGGTTGCCGTCGCCGTGGGAGAGGGGATCGTCTGCTATCTTCTCTATCGCCTGATCAGATACGTCCTGCTGAACCGCACCCCCGCGCGCTCGATCAAGACGCTCGGGATTGCCATCTATGAGGCGCTTTGCGAATGTTCGCTCATCGCGCCCTCCGCCAGAGTGGAATGCCGGCAGGATAAGCAGCTCAGCTACGTCAGCCTGTATTTGCGCAATGCCAGTGTACACGATCAGAATGTATTCAATCGGGCGATGGCGGAATTTCTCTCGCCCATCGATAATCCGCGCTACCTGCTCATTCGCCGCAACGTGCTCGGGAAGCCTTCGTACCGCTTTAGCTTTGCCTGTCCCTCCGTCATCGGCAAAAAGAAGGAGTATGCCGAAGTGCTCGCCAAAAAGCTGAAAAAGGTTGGACGGTTCGAACTCGTTTTCACCCGCAGGGAGGACGGCAGAAGGCTCATCTTAACATGCAGGAAGAAGTCCTATATCAACGTCAACCAAAGAAATCTGGAGCAGATCTATCGGGTGGATTAGCCCGATCGGATTTTTACAGTTCCATGTGCGCGAGGGGGCGGCATCATCCGATGCCGCCCCCTCGGCGTTGTGATTGCCATATCCGCAATATATTTTGGCGGCGGTCTGATCGCGACTTGTGTGTATCATTCAATGGGCGTGAGGTTGGCGACCTTGCCGTCCTCCAGCGTGACGAGAATATCGCGTACGTCAAAGACGCGGGGCTTGCGCGGATAGATGAGCCCCACGGCGCCCGGTTCCTGCAGGGGCACGGCGGCGCAGAAGTCTCCCAAAAACTCCCGCAGCAGCCCCGCTTTTTGGGCTAGCGCGGGCGCAAGGTAGGGTGCGGGGTCAAAGCCGGCGAGCACGCTCTCAAAGAGGGCAAGTCCGACGGTCGCCTCCGTCGGGGCACGGGCGGAGAGCACGGAGCACGCCGTAAGCTTGCCTCCTTCGTAGCTGCATCGCATGACGTGCGAGAGCGCGTCGTGCAGGGGCACGTTCGCAACGACTGTCGCGCCCCGCTCCACGATCGTGCCGTCCGAGCGCACCAACACGTTTCCGTCGCGGTCGAGAAGGCAGAACGCGCTGTCGCATTCGAGCAGGATATATTCTCCCGCGAGGCTCGCACGGCAAGTCTCAAAGCAGAAGGGCAGGGGGATCTGCAAAAAGAGGCGCTCGCGTTCAAAGTTGAGCACGACGCGCCCCTGCACGCACAGCGTTAAAAGGCACCCCGCAAAGTGCTTCTGCCACACGACGCGCAGCGTCGGGTCCGCGCGCACAAAGTCCGCGATGCGCACGGCGGCCGCGCCGCGGTGGAAGTACAGCTCGATCCCCTCGGGCGGGTCGAACAAGAAGTCCTCGTCAAAACGGAAGCGCACGGGCGCACAGGCGGGGGATTTACACTCGCAGAATACGCCGTCCATCGAGGCAAGTTCCATCGCGCGCGCAAAGCTGTCGATGCGCCCGAGGTGCATACCGTTGACAAAAAAAGCGCAGGGAAGGTCGGAGAAAAAATATACACGCATCTCTTTTTTGTATGTATAAAGCGATAAAATTATGTCAACAATTTTTTCCGAGGTGACGCTATGAACAAAATCAACGGCTACACGGAAGAGGAAGCAACGGGACTCATCGAATACATCTACACGGGCAGAAATGCGGGCAAGACGCTCTCCTACCTCTTTGAGACGTACGGCAAGGAGCATAACCGCGCCAAGGGAAGCGTCAGGAACTACTACTATTCCTTCCTGAAACGCACAAGCGATGCGCGCGTACAGAAGATCCTCGAGGGCAAGGACTTAAAGGCGGGCGCGATCGTCCCCTTCACCGAGGAGGAGACAGACGAGATGCTCAAGAAAGTGCTGACCGAAAAGAGCAAGGGCATGTCGGTGCGGCGCGCCATCCGCAACGTTTCGGAGGGCGACGAGAAACTCATGCTGCGCATGCAGAACAAGTACCGCAATCTTTTGAAGAAGCAGCCCGAACGCGTACGGGCGGCGGCAAAGGCGGCGGGCGTGCCTGAGGAAAAGAGCTTTCTCCAGCGCAAATTGGAGCGCGAGATCGACGCCCTGTACGAGCGCATTGCCTCCGACTTAAAGGAGGAGAACCGCCGTCTGCGCGCTGAATTGGAAAAATTGCGCAGCGGCGGGAAGGAATAAGAAACGCGTCTTTTCACAAACTGCACCTGACGGGAAACCGCAGGAGGAATGTATGGAAAAGATGTTTTGTCTCGGTCTGCTTCTCGGCGCGATGGGCGGAGCGCTCGTCGTCGCCAACAGCTACAAGGCGCGCTCGCTCGTCAAAAAGAGCCAGGCGGAGCTGATGGAGAAGATGGATGAGATGATGGACGAACGTCTCAAGCAGATGGAGTCCACGGACAAGGCGGACAAGAAGTCCAAATAAGGGGAGCGGCGCGGCAACGCGCCGCTTCTGCTTTGTACCACTTTGCGAGAAGTACTTTACTTTCCCACAAAAGTATGGTATACTTTTGCTATGATACAGCAGATCGTCGCCTTCGACGTGGGCGATCGGCGGGTGGGCGTCGCATTCAGCGACCCGTTCGGCGACTATGCCATTCCCTCCGATACCTACTTCCGCACGGGCGATTTTCAACGGGACATTGCCGCGCTCTGTGAAATTGCCGCCTCGCGCGGGGCGGTTTGCGCGGTGGTGGGGCTTCCCCTCAACGAGGACGGCACGGAGAGCGTCCAGAGCGAAAAGACGCGCCGCTTTGCCGCCGCCCTGGAGCGCGCGGGGCTTACCATCGTCTTTGAGGACGAGCGCTACACGACGCGCGCGGCGCGGGGCGATCTGCTGGAAATGGGCGTCTCCCGCAAAAAGGACAAGAAAAAAAAGCAGGTGGACTCCATCGCCGCGGCGTACATTCTGGAGAGCTACCTTGCCAAGATCAAACAAGGAGAACAACGATGAAAGAGGAACGCAACGACTACAACGAAGAGGAGAACATCGTCGAGCTCGTGGACGAGGAGGGCAATTCCTTCCGCTTCGAGCATCTGATGACCTTTGAGTACAAGGGAAACTGGTACATTGCGCTCACCGAGGTCAAGGACGCCGAGTCCGAAGAGGACGAGGCGGGGGAGGAGGAAGTCGCCATCTACCGCATCGAGGGCGACGAGGACAACGAGCAGCTCG
>DXBS01000072.1 GCA_019116405.1 Candidatus Gallimonas intestinigallinarum
CTCTCCGAGAGCGCGGAGAACACCGCCTCCGAATTGACGCCGCTCTCCTTGTCCGCAACGATGACGTTGTCGTCCTCATAGAGAACGGCAAAGCCCGTGCGCGCCGCCTGCGCAACGGAGAGATAATAGGCGACCTCGTCCCCCTTCTTGAGCGGGACGTCCGTGCAGACGCGCACGCCGTTGACACGCACGTCGCGGTTTTTGAGCAGCGTCCTGAGACAAAAGGACGCTGCGGCGCAGACGTCATCGGTGAATGCGGAGAGTTTTGTGTCCTCTTTTGCGACATACACTTTCATGGCGGGTCCTCATGAGCAGGAATGCGGCGACGGGCAGGCAAAGCAGAAGCGCGTAGACGATCCCGCCCGTCCACAGAAAATAGGCGAGATAGCACGCGAGCAGGGCGGTGAGCGTCTGCAGAGCGGCGTACAGGACGGCGCGCTTAGCCCCCAGCTCGCGCGCGGATGCGGCGACGGCAGAGACGCAGGGCGAACAGGTCAGCACGAACACCGCGAGGGCGAACGCGCTCGCGCCTCCGTAAGGAAAGGCGCCGTAGAACATGGCGATCGTTCCCGCGACGTTCTCCTTTGCGATCAGTCCCGAGAGCGCGGCGTAGGCGATGCGCCAGTCCCCCATGCCCACGGGCGCGAACAGCCACTTCAGCCCCGTACAGACGGAGGCAAGCATACTGTCCTCCACGTCGCAGGGACGGAAGTCCCAGCCAAAGCCGGAGAACAGCCAGCTCGCCGCAAAAAAGACGAGGATGACCGTCGCCGTCTTTATTATAAACTGTTTGATCTGAAAGAGCAAGGCTTTGAGGACAAAATCTGCTCCGGGAACTTGCAGCGGCGCGAGTTCCAGCAAAAAGGGCGCGCGCGACCCGCGGCTCGTGAGTACGGCGACGAGCAGCGCAATTCCCACCCCCAGTGCGTACAGGAGCAGCACGGCGAGGAAGGGATTGTCAAAAAAGGACGCGGCGAGCGTGAGATAGACGGGCAGTTTTGCGCTGCACGAGATATAGGGCAGGCACAAAATGGTGCGGCGCTGGACGCGCCTGTCGTCCAGCCCGCGCGTGGAGAGAATGGCGGCGGCGGTACAGCCGAACCCCATGACGAGGGAGAAGACCGCTCTGCCGTTGAGCCCGACTTTGGCAAAGACGCCGTCCGTCAGCGCGGCGAGGCGGGAGAGGAAGCCGCTCTCCTCCAGCACGATGAGAAAGAAAAAGAGAAGTGCGATCTGCGGCAGGAATCCTAACACCGTCCCAAGACCAGCCAGCAGCGCGTCGATGACAAAGCTGCGCACAACTGCCGAGGGAATGGCAGCCGCGCAGCCACCGAGTACATCGACAAAGAGATGCTCGATTGCGCCTTTGAGGAAATCGCCGAGGCACCCGGGCGCGAAGGTCACATAGAACGCTGCGGCGAGCAAGATCGCAAAAAAAGGCAGCGCGAATGCGCCGTTCATGAGCAGCGCATCCGGCCGCCCGAGATCCTCCCGCTCCGCCGCCCAGACGCCGTCCAGGGAAATGTTGCGCTCTGCAAGCGGCTGCGCCGAAAAGACGCGCCCCGCGTCCTGCAAGAGTTCGCGCTTTTTCCCCTCGGCAAAGAAAACGGGGCAGCCCAGCCACCGCGCGAGCGCCGCGCTGTCCACCCTGCCGCCCCGCCGTTCAAAGGCGCGCCGCTTGGTCAGAACGAGCGCCGTTTTGCGCCCCTTGCACAGCGCAAACAGGAGCGGAAGCGTGCGCGGCAGAGAGGCACACTCCGCAACAAAGAGCGCGGCAGCGTCCCTATTTTCGTCGAGATAGGCGCGCGTCAGGCGCTCCTCCATGCTCCTGCCCTGCGGCGTGTAGATGCCGGGCAGATCGACGACCGTCACCTGCCCTCCCGCCAGGCTTGCCCGTCCCTCCAGCGCGCCCACCGTGACGCCGTGCCAGTTCCCCACCCGCGCGTGCCCGCCCGTCAGGCGGTTATACAGCGTGCTCTTGCCCGCGTTGGGGTTGCCGACAAGCAGCAATTTCACGCCATCACCTCGATCGCACCGGCGAGTTCCGCGCCCAGAGCGATGGTCGCAGAGGGCGTGCGGACGTACCAGACTTTTTTGCGGGCGGAGACTTTGAGGACAAAAAGCTGTGCGCCCGTGCGGACGCCGAGGACACTGAGCCGGTCAAGAAGTGTTCGCTCAGCTGTGACGCGGGCGACTGCAACGCGTGCCCCGCGCTTTGTTTGAGACAATGTCATACATATAAAAAATGCGGAAAGAGACAATTTTATGTCCCCTTCCGCATCTGCTTTTGTTCTTTTACGCTTCCTTGACGGTGCGTGCCTCGCGGTTGCCCTGCAACTTGAGCATCCCGTTGGTGATGAACGGCGAGATGATCAGCCAGATCGCCGCCGCCGCGATCAGGCAATAGACGATGATCGAACCCACGCTGCGCGGCCCCATGAAGATCGCGGAGACGAGGTTGAAATCAAAGATGCCGAACAGTCCCCAGTTCACTGCGCCGAGCAGGACGAGGATATACGACAGGACGTTGAAAAATACCATGCTTCCCTCCTTGTTCGCAGTGTGTGCGGTGTGGACGCAATTATGCACGGCATCGAGTGCTTGTACGTCCCGCTTTTCCCTTTGCGCGCGGTGTCATATGCGAAAACCGCTCCGCCGAAATGGCGGAGCGGTCATAGGTTTTCAGATCAGTCCTTCTTGGACTTCTTCTTGCCCTTGAGCTTTTCAATGTCCACTTCCTCGACTTTCTTGTCCGAAGGCTTGATGACGCACAGCACGATGATCGCGATGAGCAGCACGCCCGAGATCGCGAACAGCACGACGGACGCCGTGTTATTCTGCAGCCACTCGGAGACGCCGGGAATGATATCCACGGGGTTTCTCACTTCGATCGCCATGTACGAGCTGACCGTCGCACCCGTCGTCTCAGTCACGGTGAGATTGACGAGATAGATGCCCGAACGCTGGGGCGTGAAGGAGAGCGAGGAATCGGGGTTCCAATGATACGCATTATCGGTATCATCCCACTCGTCATCGTCCTCGGTGACGTCGCTGTTGTAGACGTTGATCTCGACGACGGCGTTTGCATAGGGCGCATTTTCAGCAAAGAACAGCTCGTATGCTCTGTCCACGCAATCCTCATAGGTGAACCCTGCCTGACCGTCCGTGAGCTGATCGTCCGCAAGCCTGTCCTCATCGATATAGTAGAGCGTGTAGTCGGACGCGTAGCCCTCCAGCGCGATGACCTCGAAATCATCGATGGAGTAGCTGCGGTCACGGTAGCCATAGTCCTGGGAACCGGGATCTTCAATGGTTGCGCCGTCATAATCGATGTACGCCGTAAAGGTGGGGATATCTGCAACCAGGAAGTCCTCGCCGTCGTCATCGTAGCCGACATTGGAGCTGCTGAGGCTGACGAGCTCGCCGTTCCTGTCATACAGCTGCATCGCATTGCCGGAGGAGTCTGTCGCCACGATGCGGAAGGTATAGAGCCCCTCCTGCGCGACTTCGAAGCGAAGTCCGTTGTAGTCCAGCGTGGAAGTGCTGGAGGGCGAGGAGCCGACTTCCGCCGACTCGTGCCAGTAGTAAATCGTGAAGTCAAGGTTGCGGTAGTCCGCATAGTCGCTTGCGATAAGCCCGCGCAGCGAGGGAAGATTGAGGTATGCCCCTTCGCCCGCGCCCGCCTCTGCGGCCGCCTCGTTCACCGCCGTCTGATAGTCCGCAACGGCGCTCTCAAATTCCTCGGTTCTCACGTTCTCGCCGGTTTCCTCATCCGCCGTGAGCCCGACGTAATAGGGCCCTTCCTTTTCATCCGCCGTGACGATGATGAAGTCCTGGCTGGTCGCATCCTCTCCGTCGGAGGAGGTAAGCGTCTGCACGATGCCGCCCTCCGCAGAGGTATCTGCGGCATACCAGGTGAGATAGACGTACTCGTTGAGGATATCCGCCTCTTCGCGCTTTCTGTTGTCGTCAAGGCTGAAGCGCACGGAGACATACTCGTCGGTGACGGTCTCGTTGTCCGCCGTGGGCATGAAGAAGGTCGTCGACGTGGACAGGGTCGCGTACGCGGAATCGGTGCCGGTCGCGCTCTCGTCCGCAATCTCATACCCGTTCTCCGTCGCCTTTGCCATATAGTACTGGCGGGTGACCGTGACGGAATCACGGCAGACGTCGATCGCCTCATAGGAGGTGAAGGAGTAGCGCTGACCGAGCGTGAAGGCATACACATCCTCGCTGACGGCGAGCACGGGCGCGGTATCGTCCTGCACCTTCCCGTCTTCCAACAAAAAGCTCTGCCCATTGAGACTTCTCATATAGACGCCCACTTTCGCGTCGCTTGCCGCGTCCTCAGGCATGGTCATGCTGAAGGTGATGGGCGTGTTGGGCGAAGAGGACGAGGTGGAACGGTACTCGGCATAGTTGCCGCCGATGTTGGTGAGCGCCCCCTCTACCGTCGTCCCGCCGCAGGTGATGCTGACGGCGAATTCGCCGATATTGACGCCCTCTGCAAAGGAGATGGAAATCTCTGCCGTCTCCCCGGTCGCAAGATCGCTCCAGGTGAGCTCGTCGTTTTCCGCATCGCGGTGATCTGCGTCTTTGATCGCGACCTGCAGTGTAGTATCCGACATGCGGAAGACGATATCGTTGACCGCCTTCTCTTCCTCGGTGACGCTCTCCTCTGCACTCTCGAAGGAGATGGTGAACGTCTCGAAATCGAGCGAAGGAAGGGTGAATTCCATGGAGAAATAGTTTGCCTTTCCGGGATTGGCGAGCGTGCTGTCCGCCTCGGTATCCGCGGTAAACCACTTATACGCGAGATCGCGGCGGAAATAGACTCTGCCGCCGTCACGGAAGGTGAACTCAATGTAGCTCTCATCCCCTTCGGACGCGCCGACTGTCCCCGCGACGCCGCCCGATGCAAAGATCGAGCTGGGCGAATAATCGACAGGCGTGATCTCTGCCGATGCCGGCATGCGTCCCGTAAAAGTCGCCCCAAACGCAGCTGCAAGCGTGATGAGCAGCGCGGCGATCAGGGAGACGATTGCAACGAAATGTACTTTGACCTTATTCATGAAAAAACTCCGATCCTTGGCGCATGCGCGCCAGAATGCACTATTGTTCGAGTATCTTATACATTCTACACAAATTTTCCGCTTTCGTCAAGCGGTAAGTGCCTCGCTCTTGCAGGAAAATACAATTTTCATGCGATTTACACGGGCTTGACGAACTCCGAAAGAGAGAAGAACTTCCACGGCGTCTCCTCGGCGGGCGGCTCGGAGAGAAAGCGCATGCGCTCCTTGGTGACGGGGTGCGTGAATGCCAGAGAGTACGCCCACAGCGCAAGTCTGCCCTTGATGGCGAACTCGCCGCCGTAGCGCATGTCGCCGTACACGGGATGCGCGATGCCCGCAAACTGCACGCGGATCTGGTGCGACCTGCCCGTATGCAGCTTGACCTCGGTGAGGGCGAGCCCGCCCCGCTTTTCCAGCACGCGGTAGTCGAGCGCGGCGTACTTCGCCCCGTCCGTGCCCTCGGTGGACAGATACACCATATTGTTGATGGTGTTCTTTTTGAGGTAGTTGACGAGCTTGCCGCTCTCAGGACTGGGCGCGCCGTTGAGGACGGTTAAGTACCGCTTTTCAAAGTCGCCCGTCTTCATCTGCTCTGCGAGCCTTCCCGCCGCCTTGCTCGTCTTGGCAAACACCATGACGCCGCCCGTGGGGCGATCCAGCCGGTGCACGAGTCCCAGATAGACGTTGCCGGGCTTGTCGTAGGTGCGCTTTAAGTAGTCTTTGAGGAGATCGAGAAGGTTTTCGTCCCCGCTCTCGTCGGGACAGGACGCGAGGTTCTGCTCCTTGAGAACGACGAGGATATGATTGTCCTCATATAAAATTTCGGGCTGATAATTCTCACGCATTGGTATAGAGTCCTCCTGCCCCGCAGGGAAGCGGGATGCCTTCTGAGGTCGGCAGCCCCACCTCGTACGCCTCCACTTTCCCGCCGCGCGCGTTTTCCAGCGTCAGCGTGAGGATATTGGAGAGCACCGTGGGCTGCAGACCCGTCGTATAGCTGTTGATGAGCACAAAGAGCGCGTCTTTTGCGAGCACCTCGCTGCACATCTGCACGAAGGGAAATAATTCCGTTTCGATCTTCCACATTTCGCCGCCCGGTCCCCTGCCGTAGGAAGGCGGGTCCATGACGATGGCGTCGTACCTGTTGCCGCGGCGGATCTCGCGCGCGACAAACTTTTTACAGTCGTCCACGATATAGCGGATGCCGCTCGCAATCCCGGAGAGGCGCGCATTCTCGCCCGCGCGCTCCACCATGCCCTTGGCGGCGTCCACGTGGGTGACTTCCGCACCCGCCTTTGCGAGCGCGACGCTCGCCCCGCCCGTATAGGCAAACAGGTTGAGCACCCTGACCTTGCGCCCCCCTTGGACGGCGCGACGGACGATCTCGCCCGTCGTCTCCCAGTTCGCAGCCTGTTCGGGAAACAGCCCCGTGTGCTTGAATCCCATGGGCATGACCTTGAAGGTGAGGTCCTTGTAGCAGATATTCCACGACTGCGGCAGAGGCTTTTTATATTCCCATGCGCCGCCGCCCTTTTCGCTGCGGCGGTACACCGCCTCCAGCCCGGGATAGGAGAAGAGGTCGCGCTGCGCATGCCAGATGACCTGCGGGTCGGGCCGCAGCAAAGTGTGCTCCCCCCAGCGCTCCAGCTTATAGCCGTCGCCCGTGGCGATGACCTCGTAATCTTTCCAACCGTCGGCAATGCGAATCATAGGGATATTATAGTAAAAATTGCGGATTTTGTAAAGGGAAAACGCCCGCCCTTTGCATTTTTTGCGGCGCAAATGGCGGGCTGACGTAATTGCGGCGTGCTCTGCACCGGGCACGCCGCATATCATTGTCCCGTTTACTCCTTTGCTTGCGCGATCGCCTCCGCGAGCGCCTGAGCGCTGATCATTCCCGTCTTCTCAAACGTAATCACGCCTTCGCTGTCAAGAATAATGGTTCTGGGATAAGAGCCCCTGCCGCCGAGCAGCGTACATACGTCCTGCCGTGCGCCGTCCGCCGCCTGCACGCTGTCCTGCGCGAACACAATGTTGCTGTCTGCGTAATTGGCGGAAATGTATGCGGGTGCATCTTCCTTGGAGGAGATGCTGTGCACCGCCACAATGGTGACGTCGGGATCCTCGCGCGCGACCTGATCGAAGTCGGGAAGTTCCATGATGCAGTAGGGACACCAGGTTCCCCAGAAGTTGATGACGGTCACTTTGCCGCGGCTGTCCGAAGGAGAGTAAGTCCGTTCGGTCAGCTCGCCCGTCGCATTGTCATAGATCTGCACCGTAAAGTCAGGGCACACAGACCCGTCGGGCGCTTCCCCGGCATCCGAAACCTCTTTGTCACATGCCACAAAAAAGATTGCGCACCCTAGCGCGACCAACATGATCAAGGTCAAAATTATAAAAATCGTACGCCTTTTCCAGTTCATCTCCTTCACATTCCTGATATAAATTTGATTGATTATACCATAATTAATTTGAAGCGTCAACCTGATAGCGCCCGGCAGAGGCCACGCAAACTTTGCCCTTTGCATTTTTTGCGGCGGATATTGACATTCCCGTTCCCCGCCGCTATAATCAAGTTGTGGACGAATTTTGCAAAACGGTGAGTAAAATGCGCCGCTTGTGCGTTATATTGTTGTAAGACCGTGTAAGGGGGTAAAAATATGAAGAAGATGTTACGCGCACTTGCGCTCGCGTGCTGCGGCGCGATGGTCCTTTCCCTGTGCTCCTGCGCGGGCAAGGGGACGCTGCTCAGAGAAGCGGATGCGGCGACGCCCCTTTCCTATACCGAGCGCGACGATGCGTCCTTTGCGGCGGTCACGGCGGGCGCGCAGCAATTCTCCACGGCGTTTACCGCCGCCATGTACGAGCGCCGCGAGGAGACGCAAAACTTTGTCCTCTCCCCCGTCTCCGTCTACGCGGGGCTCTCGCTCGCCGCAGCGTGCGCGCAGGGCGAGACCAAGGCGCAGCTTTTATCCGCGCTCGGCGTGACGGAACAGCAACTCTCGGCAGGCTTTGCCCCCTTCTACCGCTCCCTGACGGCAGACGGCAAGGACGACACGGGCAAGCAGCGCACGAAGCTGCACCTTGCCAACGCCATCTATGTAAACGAAGGAACGCAGATCAATGACAGTTGCCTCGATACGCTCGCCTCCGACTATTACTGCTATTCCTATGCGGCGGACTTTTGGAGCGACAACCGGGCAGCCAATGAGGCGGTCCGGAACTTCGTCTCCGAGCAGACGGACGGGCTCATCGATCAAAACTTCATGCTCTCCGAGGAGACCATCTTTGCGCTCATCAACGCGCTGTACTTAAAGGACGTCTGGAACGGGTACGGCGAAGACCTGCAAACAGCGGGCGACTATGTATTTACGGACCGCTACGGAAACGGCGTGACCGTCCCCTTCCTGCGCGGCTACTCCGTGGCGGGCAGGGCGTACGAGGGAGAGACGTTCACCTCCTTCCATGCCGACACCTACGCGGGCTACAAGATCAAATTCCTGCTGCCCAAGGAGGGCTACACGGTGGACGACGTGATGACCGCAGAAGTCCTCTCTGAGCTTGCCGCCGTCACCGACTACGCCGCCGTGAACGAGGAAAAACTTGAGAGATATTACACGCGCTGCATCTTCCCCGCCTTCTCGGCGAGCAGCAACGTGGACGCGATGGCCGTCCTCTCCGAGACATTCGGCGTCACCGACCTGTTCTCCCCTACGAAGAGCGATCTCACCGCGCTGACCGACGACGGTGCATTCTGCACGGGCGTCAGGCACGTTGCGACGCTCACCGTCGACGAGACGGGCATCGAGGGCGCGGCGGCGACCGTTCTGCCCGCTGCGGGCGACCCCGGACCGGACGAGTACGAGGACGTCTACCTTGACTTTATCGTCGATCGGGCGTTCGGATTTCTTCTGACCGACCGCTACGATACTGTGCTGTTTGCCGGCGCGATCGAAACGGTCTGAGAATATATTCACGAATTTTCTCGCGCAAAGGCGTGACAAAATTCCGTGATTGGAGAAAGGAGGCTCTCCTGCTGGAGAGCCTCCTTTCGTACTTGCCCTCCCTGCGCAAGGGAGGGTGGATTGCCGTAGGCAAGACAGGAGGGTCGGTTAAACCCTTCCGCCCCTGCGGGGCACCGTCTTGGCGGCGCCAAGGTAGTGCGCCGCCTGCGGGCAGAAAATCGCCGCTGATAAAGGCGATTTCCAAGTTCAGCGTGCGCGCACAGCGCACCGCGCTGCTGCGCATGATGCACGCCTCACCCTAAAAATCTTGCAGATTTTCAGGGGAGGCAAGAGAAGCATTCCGCCATTTGCTAAAATCTCAGATACAAGCAGGGTTTCCCTGCGCAGTATGCCTCTATTTGCTGCTGACGCAGCTTGGGGGTGGGTGTGAATTGACGCGAACTATAATTGTAAGCCCCTAAAGGTTCGCGTCAAGAGAGGGGTGAGGGCGTGCGTTATGCCGACAGCCGCGGTGCGGCTTCGGCGCATGCCCGAACTTAAGAAATTGCCATGTGCAAGGCAATTTCTTGACCGAGGGCGGGGGCTACCCGCACGAGACGTGCGGTCAGCCGCGAAGCGGCGTGCCCGCAACCTCCCTCTCAGATCACGGAATTTTGTCACGCCTTTGCGTGAGAAAATTCGTGAATCACTTTCTGAATACCAACACCTGAAAGCTCCGCGGGGGGATCTCCACCGTGCGGGGCGCGGTGGGTGCGACCTCGAAGGGAGCAACCTTCTCCTTTTCCGCCATGGAGTTGACGTCGGAGAGCGCCCCTTCCATGCGCACGATGCGAAGAAGCTCGCCGAAGTCGAAGTCCCCTTCCACCTGCGCCGTGAGCGTCTCTTCGCCCGCGTTGACCACTTTGACGTACGTCAGATCGCCCGACGACGTCGCCGAGACATAGGTGTCCTTTACGTCCGTATCCGTCTTGTAGGAGACCTCGCCCGTCAAGAGAGCGTACGTCATCTGGACATAGTAGTTGGGCGTGCCGTACACCGAGGCGCCGTCAAACCAGATGAGATCGGGACTCCACTGCGTGTAACCAAGGCGGGCTAAAAGCGGTGCGTACGAGCGCATGACGACGACGTCCGCATTGCGTTCCATGCCCGTCATGAACGCCGCCTCCGCAAGCGCGGATTCCCAGGTGTTCGACTCGGGCGCGTTGAATTTCCCCGCGCCCTCCGCCTGAATGTGCGTCGCGTACTCGCCCGCATAGACGAGCGCGTCGCGGGGATAGCTGTCGTACATGTTGGTATTGGCGAACATCCACTCCGCAGGCA
>DXBS01000073.1 GCA_019116405.1 Candidatus Gallimonas intestinigallinarum
GACGTGTAAAGCGCCATAAAAATCCTCCTCAACGGGTGTTTTCACCTTCTATTGTACGCGTTTTGCGCCGAGTTGTCAACTTCTCCGCGCCGCGCAAAAAACGCCCGCACGGGCGGGCGTTTTCACGTTCGGAAAATTACTTTTTGGGTTTTTTCATGGTGAGCGAAATGCGCTTTTTCTTCTCGTCCACCTCTTTCACCCATACGGTGACGACGTCGCCCACCGAGAGCACCTCGGAGGGGTGGCGGATAAAGCGGTCGCAGATCTGCGAGATATGCACAAGCCCGTCCTGATGCACGCCGATATCCACGAACGCGCCGAAGTCGATGACGTTCCTGACCGTCCCCTTGAGCTCCATGCCCGGCTTTAAGTCCTTGATCTCCAGGACGTCCGTACGAAGGAGCGGGGGCGGGAGCTCGTCGCGGGGATCGCGCCCCGGCTTCAGGAGTTCGGAGACGACGTCGCGCAGCGTCGGAACGCCCACGCCGCAGTCCGCGGCCGCCTTCTCCTCGCCGTACGCCTTGATGCGCGCCTTCAGCTCGGTGAGCCTGCCCGCGCGCACGTCCTCCTCGGTATAGCCGCAGATGGAGAGAAGCTTTTCGGCGGCGGCGTAGCTCTCGGGGTGCACGGCGGTGTTGTCCAGAATCTCCTTGCTCTCGGGCACGCGCAAGAAGCCCGCGCACTGCTCGAACGCCTTTGCGCCCAGCTTGGGCACCTTGAGCAGCTGTCTGCGCGAGGAGAACGAACCGTTCTCTTCGCGGTACTTGACAACGTTCGCCGCCACGCCCGCGTTGAGTCCCGAGACCCTGGCAAGCAGGGGCGCGGACGCGGTATTCAGGTCGACGCCGACCGCGTTGACGCAGTCCTCGACGACGCCGTCCAGCGCCTCGGTGAGCCGCTTTTCGGGCATGTCGTGCTGGTACTGCCCCACGCCGATGGACTTGGGGTCGATCTTGACAAGTTCCGCAAGCGGATCCTGCAGGCGTCTTGCAATGGAGACGGCGGAGCGCAGGTTGACGTCAAAATCGGGGAATTCCGCTGCCGCCAGGGGAGACGCGGAATAGACAGACGCGCCCGCCTCATTGACGATGGCGTAGGAGACGCCCGCATCCTTGCCAAGCCCGCCGATGAGTTCGACGGTCATCTGCTCGGTCTCGCGGCTCGCCGTGCCGTTGCCGATGGCGATATGCCTGACGGCGTGCTTTCTGATGAGCGCGGTGAGCTTTTCAATGCACTCGCGCTTCTGGCGCTCGCCGTGCGTCGGGTAGACGACGGTGGTATCCAGCACTTTGCCCGTGCCGTCCACGACGGCGACCTTGCAGCCCATGCGGTACCCGGGATCAAGACCCATCGTCACAAAGCCCTTGACGGGCGGCTGCATCAGAAGGGGCTTTAAGTTGAGCGCAAACTGACCGATCGCGCCCTCGCTCGCCGCATCGGTGAGCGTGGCGCGGATCTCGCGCTCCATGGAGGGCGCAATGAGGCGGTCGTATGCATCGGCCGCGGCAGCTTCCACGAAGGAAGTGGAAGCGCACTTCTTTTTGAGCACCCTGCGGTAAACCCCGCCCAGCGCCGCGTCACGGTTGATGACGATGCTGACCTTGAGCACCTCCTCCTTCTCGCCGCGGTTGACGGCGAGTACCTGATGCCCCTGGATCTTATTGACGGGCGCAGTGAAGGCGTAGTAGTTGCGGTAGACGGTGTCCTCGGGATCCTTCTTCGCCGCGACGGACACGACGTCCGCCCACTCGGTGTACAGCTCCCGGAGCGCCTTTCTGACGTCGGCGTCGTCCGAGATGGTCTCGGCAATGATATCGGACGCGCCCGCGAGCGCCTCCTCCACCGAATTCACCCCCTTCCCGGGGTCGACGTAGTCCTTTGCCGCCTCCTCGGGCGCGGGACAGTCGGGCGCCTGCGCATACAGAAGTTCTGCAAGCGGCGCAAGCCCTTTTTCGCGCGCGATGGTGGCGCGGGTGCGGCGTTTCTGTTTATAGGGACGGTAGATGTCCTCGACCTCGGCGAGCGTCTTTGACTCGTCGATGGCATGGTCGAGCTCCTGAGTCATCTTGCCCTGATTGATGATGGAAGTCTTGACTTCCTGCCGCCGCGCCTCCAGGTTCCTGAGGTAGGCAAGGCGGTCTGCAAGGCTGCGGATGGTCTGGTCGTCCATCGCGCCGTGCATCTCCTTACGATAGCGCGCGATGAAGGGCACCGTGTTGCCCTCGTCCAGAAGGGCGATGACATTCTCCACATAGTCCTTGCGCTGCCCGAGCTCTTCGGACAGGATCTCGCTGATCGTCTGCATGACGTTCTCCTTCCACCGCGGCAAATGCGCCTGCCGATCGGTGACAGTACGAATCATTATACCATGTTCGCATGGGAAAGACAACCAAAAACATGCACAATTCGCCTTTGGTTTTTTTGATACTTTCCTCCGAACGGCATAAAAAAACGCGGTGCATGCACCGCGCCTTGGTCGTCGATCAGACAGACGGCAGCGTTACGCTCTGCCCGCCGTAGGTGATCATTACACTGACCGAAATGGAGACGGACGCATTATCGCTCTCCGTCGGTACGGCATCGGAAATAATCATCGCGGCGATCCTGCCGCCTTGCAGCTTCAGCGTCAGCGTTGCGGTGACGGGCGTCCCCAGTACCCCCGTCAGGGAAACGCTCTTGCAGTAGCCCTGCTTCTCGTCGTTCCAGATGAACTGGTCGTATTCATCGGCATACTCTGTTAAGCTGCCCGTGTAGACGCTCGTCGCAAGCAGGGAAACGCCCTGATCGACGTCCCCCAAATCGGAGATCGTCTCCATCGTCCAGTCTCCGTCCTCGCCCTGATAGTAGTACTGATAGCGGGACACGTCCGCCACATAATAGTTGTCTGTGACGTTCGGATCGAGGTGAAGCGCATCATTGATATACATTTCACTGCGCTGATAGCGATGCACTTTTTCATCTGCGACGACCAGCTCGTAGGAAACGACCCGGGCGGCGTCGCCATCGCTTGAGCGCACTTCGCTCTCAATGCTGTAGTTGGCGTTGTTAAATGTATAGGAACGATCGCCGGCGCCCTGCGTGGGATCGGAAAACGCCGCTTCCCAGTCTGCGCGAGAGCCGACGCGCTCAGAGACCATATCCTCTGCGTTATCCGCGACGTCATTTGGCTCCTCGGCACATGCCGCGAGGCTTGCGATCATCGCCGCCGAAAGCACGCCCGCCGCAAACACGGCAATTGCTCTTTTCATCGTAGTATCCTCCTTGAGTGGGTAAGAGTATCATAGCCCTTTTACCGCCGTCTGTCAAGGAAATTCCCCTTCTATCCCAAAAAATGCGCAGCTTCCGCCGCGCATTTTTTGGAAAATCAATTTATACCGTGGGCAGTGTGATGCTCTGTCCGCCGACCGTATAGACCATGCCCATGCCCGCGGAGCCCGTCATTGTCATGCCGGAAACACTTGCATCGAGCGACGCCTCCTGCAGAACTGCGGCGAGTTTGCCGTCCCTGATCTTGATGATGAGCTTGCCGCCGACATCGCCGACGACGCTCCCGGCGCCGCCCATATCGCTCGCATTGTTATAGACATGCCCCTTATCTTCGGCACTGTAGGTGAAATCATCGAACTGCGACGCATAGACGGACACCTCGTCGAGCGCTTCCGTCAGGGCATCGATCTGCTCCAGCACGCTGTCTGCAACGCCGCTTGCCGCGCCAAGCGAGCCGCTCACAGTGTTCCATTCGCCGTCATTCACCCTGACATACAGCGCCACCTGTCCGTTCTCATAAGAAGTGTACATCTCGACAGTGCCGCTCTGGTCGACGGCGGTGCCGCCCATTGTCTCCAACACCGACTCCGAGCCGTCCATCTTCATGGTATATTCCATGGTGATATGCGTCTTATGATCTGCCGCGACAATGCTCGCCGAGATATTCATATCGACGGACATGCTGCCGCCTTCAAAGATCACGGTGTCGCCCATCCGCTGCTCTTCAACCGTGACGTCCATGTCGACGTCCATTTCATAGCTGACGGCAAAGTTCGCCGCCTCCGTTTCCTCCACGGCAGAAACGGTGACGAAATCCCCTTCGCCCACTTCGTTGAGCGCTGCGACCCATTGCTCTTCGGTGACTTCTTCGCCCTGGATATTCCTTGCCTGTGCGATCGCACCGTTTCCGCCGCAGCCCGCAAGTCCCATGACCATGGCAACGCTCAGCACGCCGCCTGCAATCCCTGCAAAAACTTTTCTCATATCGTTCTCCTTTGCCGTAAAAAATAACTCCCGGCAGGAGTATTCTATCATACGCCGCGGAAGTTGTCAATAGGTAAATATTATTTTACAAAGAGAACTTTCAGATGAGCAGTAAGAGAATGCTCACAAACTGGAGGGCGGTTCCGGCAATGTCAAACAGATGCCAGATGGAGTGGAACCAGCGTAACTTTCTGCCGAGCGCAAAGAATACGATGCCGCCCGTATACGCGATGCCGCCCGCAAGCAGGAAGATGATTGCCGCAAGCGACATAGTCTCAAGCAGCAGCGGAAAGAGCACGAGCGCCATCCAGCCCTCGACGAAATAGAGCGCCATGGAAATGCCCTTGACCACCTTGTTATTCATGGCGATGGCATTCATGATGATGCCCGCGACCGCGCACACCCACTGGATGGCGAACACGACCCAGCCCACCGTCGTCCCGCCGAGTGCGATGAGACAGAAGGGAGAATATGTCCCCGCAATGAGTAGGTAGATGGTGCAGTGATCAAAGACGCGGAACACGCCCTTTGCCCTGCCGTCGGGCAGGAAGTGATAGAGCGTACTCATTGTGTACAGCGTAACGACGCCGAACCCGAACAGCGAGACGCCCGTTAATGCCATGGCGTCGGGATATGCCAGAATGGCGAGAACGACCCAGAAAGCAAGCCCCATTGCACCGCCGACAATGTGCGAGACGGCGTTGAAGATTTCCTCGCCCTTGGTGTAAAAGGACAAAAATCCCTTCTTTCCCGGCCTCTGGATTTGCTTCGTTTCTGCTTCCTTGGCGGGGCAATTGCCCGAAACGATTGCCTGCATATTTCTGCCTCCCAAACTTGTGCTGATGTGATATTTACACCGTCAGTATATGGCAAGCGGCGATTTTTCGCAACTGTTTGCCCGCATATTTTGCCCTATTCGTGTCGCCGGCGCGTCTACCGTAATTTTTGCCGTTTCTACACCGAAACATGCGCATTCTACGCCCAAAAATGACAATTCTATTCGAAAAGTAAGCGGCTCTACCGTGAGTAGAACCGCTTCTGATCAGGAAAAAATAAATGCCAGCACGATGACGGCGATGACGATGACCGCGCCGATCGTATAGGTGATCGTGCGGATGCGCTTGCGCTTTTGCTCGTCCATCGGCTTATAGCCCGTGGGCGTCAGCTCGGCGCCGCACTTGGGGCATTTGGTCATGTGATCGAGCGCCTCCGCACCGCAGGCGGGACAGGTGACGACGTGACTTCTCAGGCGCTCATACTGACGCTGTGCGCGCGCGGCCTCCCGCGCCTCTTTGCGCGCCTTTTTTTCCTCCGGAGTCGCCATATGTCACATGCTCTCGTGAATGGTGCGTGCGATGACGTCGTCCTGCTGCTCTTTGGTCAGCTTGTTGAAGTTGACCGCGTACCCGCTCACGCGGATGGTGAGCTGCGGGTACTTTTCGGGATGCTTCTGCGCATCGAGCAGCGTCTCGCGGTTGAATACGTTGACGTTGAGATGATAGCCGCCGTCGCCGACATAGGCGTCCAGCATGTTGACCAGATTTTCCGTTCTCTGATTTGCCATGATGATTTCCTCCTCTGCTTTGATGGTACTTATTCTGCTTCCTCGTCCTTGCCCAGCGACTGCGGGGTGATGGAGAAGGTGTTGGAGATGCCGTCCCGCGCGTATTCGTACGGAAGCTTTGCGACCGACTCCAGCGACGCGAGCGCGCCGTGGGAGTCGCGGCCGTGCATGGGGTTGGCGCCCGGGGCGAGCGGCGCGCCTGCGCGGCGGCCGTCGGGTGTGTTGCCCGTCTTTTTGCCGTAGACGACGTTGGACGTGATCGTCAGGATGGACATGGTCGGGATGGAGCCGCGGTAGGTCTCGTGCGACTTGATGAAGTTCATGAACGTGCGCACCAGCCAAACGGCGATCTCGTCCGCCCTGTCATCATTGTTGCCGTACTTGGGATAGTCGCCCTCGATCCTGAAGTCGGTGACGATGCCGTCCTCATTGCGGATGGGATAGACCTTGGCGTACCTGATCGCGGACAGACTGTCCGCTGCGCAGGAGAGTCCCGCAATGCCCGTGGCGAAGAAGCGGCGCACGGTGGAATCGTGCAACGCCATCTCCAGCGCCTCGTAGCAGTACTTATCGTGCATGTAGTGGATGACGTTGAGGGTGTTGACGTACAGCCCCGCCAGCCAGCGCATCATCTCCGTGTACTTTTCGACGACCTCGTGGTAGTCGAGCGGACCGTCGCCGAGAATGGGCGCATATGCGGGCGAGACCTGCATGGGCTTGCCGTTTTTGTCGCGCGAGATCTCGTCCTTGCCGCCGTTGATCGCGTACAGCAGGCACTTGGCAAGGTTTGCCCTTGCGCCAAAGAACTGCATGTCCTTGCCCACGCGCATGCTCGAGACGCAGCACGCGATGCAGTAGTCGTCCCCCATCTCCGGGCGCATCAGATCGTCGCTTTCATACTGGACGGCGGACGTCTTGATGGAGATCTCCGCGCAGAAGTTCTTAAATCCCTTGGGAAGGCGCCTGGACCAGAGCACCGTGAGGTTGGGTTCGGGCGCGGGCCCGAGGTTCTCCAGCGTATGAAGAATGCGGAAGCTGTTCTTGGTGACGAGCGTTCTGCCGTCCGTACCCATGCCGCCGATGCTCTCCGTGACCCAGGTCGGATCGCCGCTGAACAGCTCGTTGTACTCCTTGGTGCGCATGAACTTGACGACGCGCAGCTTCATGACAAAGTGGTCGATGAGCTCCTGCGCCTCCGTTTCCGTGAGCGTCCCCTCGTCTAAGTCGCGCTGGATATAGATATCGAGGAAGGTGGAGTTTCTGCCGATGGACATCGCCGCGCCGTTCTGGTCTTTGATGGCGCCAAGATACCCGAAGTACAGCCACTGGACCGCCTCCTGCTCCGTCTCCGCGGGACGGGAGATGTCAAAGCCATAGGCTGCCGCCATCTCCTTGAGGCGGCCGAGCGCCTTGATCTGCTCGGCGATCTCCTCGCGGTCGCGGATCTTGTCGGGCGTCATGCTGCCGTCCAGAAGCGCCTTGTCCTCCCCCTTCTTTTTGATGAGGTAGTCCACGCCGTAGAGCGCGACGCGGCGGTAGTCGCCGACGATCCTGCCCCTGCCGTAGCTGTCGGGAAGTCCCGTGAGAATATGCGCGTGACGGGCGCGGCGCATTTCGGGCGTGTAGACATCGAACACGGCGTCGTTGTGCGTCTTGCGGTACTTCGAGAAGATCTCCTTGATCTTGGGATCGAGCTCATAGCCGTACATCTTGAGCGCCTCTTCCGCCATGCGCAGTCCGCCGAAGGGCTGCAGCGAGCGCTTGAAGGGCTCGTCCGTCTGCATGCCGACGATCTTCTCGAGGTCTTTATTGAAGTACCCCGCCCCGTGCGAATTGACGCGCGAGACAACGGAAGTATCCGCGGAATATACGCCGCCGCGCTTGCGCTCCTCTTCGGAGAGCTGCATGACCTGCGCCCAGAGCGTCTTGGTCGCCTCCGTCGCGGGGGCGAGGAAGTCGCCCTCCCCTTCGTAGGGCGTATAGTTGCGCTGAATGAAGTCGCGCACATCAACTTCGTCGTTGCTCCATCTGCCGCGTTCAAAGCCGCGCCATGCCTTTTCGTTTGTCATCTCTGAATTCTCCATCGTATATATTTTGTGACAATATTTGCGTGTTATGCTTCCAGCTTTGCATCCAGCCACAGAGAGAGGATCTCCTCGGGCTGAAATCCCGTACAGCGCGCCACCTCCGCGCCGTCCTTGAAGACGATGAGCGTGGGGACGCGGTCAACGGCGAGCGCCTGCACGCGCGCCGCATTCTCGGGCGTGACTTCCAGGTGCTCGACCCCGATGCCGCGCTCGCCTGCCAACTTTCTGACGACGGGCAGGAGGGTATAGCAGTTGGCGCACGACTCGCCGCTCACTTCCAGGAGAGAAAATTTGCTCATAGCGCCTCCTTGTTTTTCTGCCAGCCTGCGCGAAGCAGCCTCTTTGCGTTCTCAACGCGCTCTTTTTCGGGCGGCTGCGTCCCCTCTAGGGGATAGGGAATGCCCAGCGCATGATATTTATTGACGCCCAGCGTGTGATAGGGCAGCACTTCCACCTTCTGCACGTTGTCAAGCGTATCCAAAATGGCGCGCAGGTTTTTGAGCTGCGTATCGTCGTCCGTGATGCCGGGAACGAGGACGTGCCGCACCCACATGGGCTTTTTGTGCTCGCATAAGAAGCGGGCGAAGGCGAGCGGCTTTTCCTGACTGCGCCCCGTGAGGACAAGGTGCCCCTCGGGATCGGCGTGCTTGATATCGAGCAAGAAGAGGTCTGTAACTTCCAGCAGGCGGTCATAGCGCGCGTCCGAAGGGTCGAAACAGCTCCCCGAGGTATCCACGCAGGTATGAACGCCCTTTTGTTTGAGCATGGTAAGAAGTTCGATGAGAAAATCCAGCTGCAGCATCGGTTCGCCGCCCGAGACGGTCACGCCGCCCTTTTCGCCGAAATAGCTTTTATACTTCAGCGCCTCTTTGACGACGTCCGCGGCGTCCGTCTGCGTCCCGCCCGAGAGGCTCCAGGTATCGGGATTGTGACAGTACTTGCAGCGCATGGGACAGCCCTGCAGGAACACGATAAAGCGGATGCCGGGGCCGTCCACCGTGCCGAAGGATTCATAGGAATGGATCAAACCCAGCACCAGCTCACCTCCCAAAAAGAACAAAAATTTTAATATATGACCGAGCAGACCCGCAAGCGACAATGCGGTGCGCCGCTTATTCCACCCATTCAAACGCCGGAGAAGCAAGCAGATCGAGGAGCGCTCCTTGCTCGTTTTAGAACCGAGCAAGACGAGGCGCGCGAGGAAAACCCGAGGGAGTTTACTCTGCGTAAATGACCGAGGGTTGCCGCAGCGCAACAAAGTATTGCGACGGTTATAAGGCGAGCAACAAAAGAGGTGAAAAAAAGCAATTCCTACCCCCACGGTAAAAATTGCCCAGACTAACGGCGTTCCACCCTGCGGTTCCATGCGGTGCTCCGCGCTTCGTCAGTTGCCGCAGGGGTCTTCAACTGCCCATATCATACCATACCCCGCGTGCTTTGTCAAGAGAACCGAGTTAAATTCTTCCAATTATTTTTTGCCAAATACCACAATATATAGTATTTTTTATTCGATACTATTTCTATATTTTGTGATAAAAGCACTGCACCGCCGAGTCGGCGACTCGGCGGCGCACAAAAGTCACTTGCGGAATAAGTCGTCGTATAATTTGATATTCTCAAAACAGCTGGTGTATTTGCCGTCCTCGATGCCGTGGATGATCTCGACCGTCCGATCGTTGAAGGGCGTGGGAACGCCGTACTTCTTGCCGAAGGCGCACACGCTGCCGTTGATATAGTCGATCTCGCACTTCTTGCCTGCGCGCAGATCCTGCAGCATGCTCGCGACCAGCCCCGCGTGCTTCTTCATCGCGACGGGGATGAGCGCGAAAGAGACCGCCTTTTTGAGCGCGCCGCGGTAGTCGAAGAGCTGATCGATCTTATGTCCCTGCACGGGTTCGATGGTGATCTTTGCCGCCCTGGCGACGTCGATGCACTCCTTGATGATGCGCTGGGCGACCTTGCGCGAGGGCTTTTGCACGGAGACCTCGCCGAACGTCCCGCCTGTGACGGTGGAAAGCCCCGAAAATGCGCTGTTGATGAGCAGCTTGGACCAGCGCGCGCCCATGAAGTTCTCCTCCACGACGACGGTGCCCATGCATCCGAGCAGCTTTTTGACGTCCTCCAAA
Source organism: Candidatus Gallimonas intestinigallinarum (assembly GCA_019116405.1). The sequence continues at coordinate 10,029 of DXBS01000073.1, forward strand.
TGGTTGACCGGCTGCGCGATCGCGCCCAGCGAGAAGGTGAGCGCGGAGGGATCGGACGTCAGTTCGGAGACGCCCTCGCCATGGAAGGTCGCGCCCCAGGCAATGGCGCAGCCGAGCGTGCGCTGCGCGCCGACGATCTCCGCGATCGCAGGTTCGGGCAGACCGTTCTGACAGGTGCAGATGACGCCGTCCTCCGCGAGATAACTCCCAAGCATCGTGACGACGCGCGCATTGTCACTCTGCTTTGTCATGAGCAGGATGACGTCGTACTTGCCCGTCATCTCCTCGGGCAGCAGGGCAGAAACGGGCTGGACAAAGTCCACCGTGCCCGTGATATGCGCGCCCCTTTCCCTGAGCGCTGCGACGTGCGCCTTGTTGCGGTTGACGAGGTCGATCGCGACGCCCGCCTTGGCGATATATGCGCCCAACACCGTTCCCAGCGCTCCCGCGCCGTAGATCATTGCTCTCATCTGAGTTCCGCCCCCAAATTCTTGTTAAGGCCGTCCACGATCTTCTTGAAGTAGGTGTCCGCGAGTTCGGGCGTGATCGCCTTATCCTCGGGCACGAAGGTGATATGGAACGCCATGCTCTTCTTGTCCGCGCCCAGACGGATGCCACGGTAGACGTCGAACAGCTCCGCCTTCTTGGCCGCCTTGCAGGCTTTTATAATGCACGCCTCCATCTGCGCGCAGGTCACGCTCTCATCGACGACGACGGCGAGATCGCGCACGACGGCGGGGAACTTGGGCAATGCGTGATAGGTGATGTCCTTTGCGAACTTGCGCTCCAGCGCCGCGTAATCGAGCTCGGCGAGCACGACGCGCTTTTCGAGCGCCAGTTCCTCGGCAATGGCGGGGTGCAGTTCGCCGATCCAGCCCACTTCCTTTTCGCCGCACTTGACGATCGCCGTGATGCCGGGGTGCAGGAAGGGCTTCTCCCCCTTTTCATAGCCCAGACGGACGTCGAACGCATCGGCGAGCGCCTCCACGGCGCCATTGACGTCGAAGAAGTCGCCGCTGCCCCACTTGGCAAGGACGAGGCGCTTCCTCTCCTCAGGCAGTTCGGTGAGCGGCAGCTCCTTAGGCAGATAGACGTTGGCAAGTTCGAACAGCGCGCCTTCATCGTTGCCGCGGCGCACGTTGCGCACGACGTTTGCGATCATGCTGGGCGCGAGAATGGTGCGCATGACGGACAGATCCTCGCCGATGGGGTTGAGGATCCTGACTGCGCGGCGCTCGGGTGCATCGGCGGGCAGGCGCAGCAGATCGAAATCCTTGGGCGAGTAGAAGGAATAGTTGCACGCCTCCATGTAGCCCTGCCAGCGGATGACGTTCTTTGCCTTCTCCTCCGTCTTCTGCGCGTGCGTAAGTCCCCCGCCCGTGACCGTCGCCGCCGAGAGGAAGGTGGGTACGATATGCTCGTAGCCGTAGGAGCGGATGATCTCCTCCGCGAGGTCGGGATAGCCGTCCACGTCGTCGCGCCACAGGGGGACGGTGACGGTCATGCTCTCCTCCGTCGCCGTCACCTCGAAGCCGAGGCGGGTGAGAATGGCGCACATTTCCTCGTGCGGGACGCAGATGCCGAGAAGATCGTCGATCTTTTTGTAGGTGGTCACGATGATGCGGGGGACCATACTCTCCGCGTTGACGTCCACCCGCCAGGTGGTGGGCTTGCCGCAGCCCAGCTCCTGCACGAGGTGCAGCGCGCGGTCCATCGCGAATGCGCAGGTGTAGGCGTCGATGCCCTTTTCAAAGCGCGCGGAGGAATCGCTGCGCTGCCCGAGGGCGCGCGACGTCTTTCTGACGCTGTCACGCGCAAACTTCGCCGCCTCGAAGAACACGGCGGCGGTGTCCGGCTTGATCTCGCTGTTCAGCCCGCCCATGACGCCTGCTAAGGCGACGCCCTTCTTCTCGTCGCAGATGAGCAGGTTGTCGGGCGTGAGGGTGAACTCCTTTTCGTCCAGCGTGACGATCTTCTCGCCCTCTCCGGCGCGGCGCACGACGATGCCGCCCTGCAGGTAGTTCCTGTCGAACGCGTGCATGGGCTGACCCAGCTCCAGCAGCACGAAGTTGGTGATATCGACGACGTCGGACACCGAGCGAAGCCCGCACAGCGCGAGGCGGCGGCGCATCCAGCGCGGCGACGTGCCGATCTTCACATCCGCGACGTAGTGCCCGATATAGCGGGGACAGAGCGTCGGTTCCTTGACCGTGACGGAGATCTTCACATCCGTCGGGTGCGCGATATAGTCGGTCGCGGGGGTCTTCAAGGGCTTTTTGAGGATGGCGGCGACCTCGCGCGCCATGCCGAACACGCTCTGGCAGTCGGGACGGTTCGCCGTCACCGCGATGTCAAAGATATAGTCGTCGATGCCGACGACGGGGCGGATATCGACGCCGATGGGCGTATCGTCGTCCAGAATGAGGATGCCGTTGACCTCCGCGCCCGCATAGAAGTCGTCGGAGATGCCCAGTTCCTCACCCGAGCAGAACATGCCCTCGGACGTGACGCCGCGCAGCTTGCCCGTCTTGATCTTCTGGATGCCGCCCTCGTGCAGGACGGTAGAATTATCGAGCGCAACGGGAACGATCGCGCCCTCAAAGACGTTGGTCGCCGCGGTGCAGATCTGCTTTGCGCCGTGCGCGCCGCAGTCCATCTGACAGACAGTGAGCCTGTCCGCATCGGGGTGCTTTTCCGTCTTGGTGATGCGCCCCGTGACGACGTTCGTGACGTCCTTGCCGAGGTAGGTGAGTTCCTCCACCTCGAACCCGCAGGAGAACAGCTTGTCCTGCAATTCCTGCGCGGTGATATCGATCTCTACATAGTCTTTTAACCAGCTGAAAGGTACTTTCATTTTGATCTCCTGAATGATCTGTTTATTCTGCTTCCTCCCAATCGGAAAGCAGTCGCGCGAAAGACAAGGAGCGCGCGGATTTGCCGACGGGAGTTTACCAAGTCGTAAATGACCTCGTCGCAGCAAGGCTATATGGCGAACATTCAACGTTGTTGAATGCTCTGCCTTTTAAGCCTGCCGCTCCTCTTTTGTAAAAATCTTTCCACAAAAGATTTTTACAAATTCATGTGGAATGCGCATATTGAAGCGCGACACAGTATTTCGTGATGAATGCTTTTCGATTCAGTCTTTGAACTGCTCCAAGAAGCGCACGTCATTTTCTGTTAAGAGTTTGATGTTATTGATGCCGTACTTGAGCATGGCGATGCGCTCGATGCCCATGCCGAACGCAAAGCCCGTGTACTCATCGGGATCGATGCCGCAGTTCTCTAAGACGCGCCGATTGACCATGCCCGCGCCGAGGACCTCGATCCAGCCCGTGCCCTTGCACAGCGAGCAGCCCTTGCCGCCGCAGACGTGGCAGGAGACGTCCACCTCGACGGACGGCTCCGTGAACGGGAAGTAGGAGGGACGCAGGCGCGTCTTACTCTCCTTGCCGAATACGTTGCGCGCGAACTCGTCCAGCATGCCCTGCAGATCGCACAGCGTGATATGCCTGTCGACGACCAGCCCTTCCATCTGGTGGAACATGGGAGAGTGCGTCGCGTCGTCGTCCGAGCGGAACACCCTGCCCGGGCAGAGCATCTTGATGGGCGGTTTCTTCTTCTCCATCAGCCTGATCTGCCCCGCGCTCGTCTGCGTGCGCAGCAGGAAATTGTCCGAGACATAGAAGGTATCCTGCATGTCGCGGGCGGGGTGATCGGCGGGCGTATTGAGCGCCGTGAAGTTGTAGTAGTCGTTCTCGATCTCGGGCCCTTCAAAGATCTCAAACCCCATGCCCGCGAACACATCGATGAGCATATTTTTGACGCGCGTGACGGGGTGCAGCGTGCCGACGGTGACGCGGCGCCCGGGCATGGTGACGTCCACCGACTCGCCCGAGAGCTTTTCCGCGAGCTCCTTTTCGTGCATGCGCGCCTCCAGCTCGTTAAAGCGCGCCTCCAGCTCCTCTTTCAGGGCGTTGATCTTTTGCCCGAAGGCAGGGCGCTCCTCGGGAGGGATCTCACGGATGCGCTTATACAGCGCCGTCAGTCTGCCCGTCCTGCCCAGAAAACGCATTCTGGCATCATACAGTTCCTTGCTGTTGTGAAAATCACGGATGGTGTCCTTGACTTCCGCCAAAAGCTCTTCGAAGATATTGTCCATACCTCACTCCTTGACATAAATAAAAGCCCCGTCCCAAAGGACAGGGCGAAAATACCGCGGTACCACCTGTTTTCGCGCGCGAAATTACGCGCCTCGTTGTCCCTTAACGCGGGAGTACGGTTCCGCTTGAAGTTCTGTTCGGCGGAGCGGCTCGCGGGGGAATACCGCGCCCTGTCCGCAAGGGAGCTTTCAGCCTGCGGCTCCCCCTCTCTGACCGGACGATGCGTGCGCGTCTCTTCCGCTTGATCGCCTTCTTGTCCCCTATTATAATCACATGAAAGGCGATTGTCAAACGATTTTCACCCCGATTTCACGCGGGAACGGGTGCGGTACGGGTGCGCGCCGCGCGGCCCAAAGCCGCGCGGCGCGCTTCTTTCTTATATTTTTATTTTGCTCAGAGTGCGAACGAGAAGGTGTATGCTTCCTCGCCGTAGTGCTCGTTGGCGACCCAGAGCACCGTCTTTTTGGTCAGATTGTACACAACGCTGTGCACCGTGCAGCCGTTGCCGTCGTCGTTGTTCCAGTTGCGTCTGCCGACCGCCTGCAAGATCTCCATAGCCGCCTGCTCGTCCTCGACGACACCGTCCGTCGCGGAGAGGCGGGAGTAGATCTCGTCGTATCTGTCAAGCCCCGCCTTGTCCTCGTCGCTTGCGTAGTAGCCGGGCTGAAGGATGAAGTTGGTGATCCACTGGTAGTCCGCAGCTCCCTCGCGCTCGCCGATATGCGCGTCGTCATCGTTCCAGATGACCTTGAGGGTGCGCGCGCTGCCGTCGTTGTCCGTTTCGTCCGTGCCGTTCGTCCACTCGAGAATGGCGCTCTTGCCCGTCGCATCGGCGATCATGTAGTGATAGGACGTCTGCGCGGAGTCGTGCATGTCGTACTGCTCAATGAGCGCGACTGCCTCCTCCACCGTGCTCGCATAGTCGAGCACCATGCGCAGCATGGTCGTGGACGTGAGGTCGGGCTTGTCCGTCTGCTGGTTGGTCGCGACCGTCTCCTCGCCGCCCTGGTAGGACATGTAGATGCCGCAGCTCACGCCCGCATCGTTGACGCCGTCCAGGGGCGCGAAGGGCGCCGCAAGGCAGGTGATCTTGTTCATCAGCCCCTCCACATCCTGCGCAGGGTCCATGCCGAGGAACTGCAGGTCCACCGTCGAGAAGGACTTGTGCCTGCCGTTGCCGGGATCTGTAAAGACGAGCGCCGTGTTGGTGCGCGCGAAGTCATAGTTGCGGGCGAAGATCCTGTCGCCGTCCGCCGTGACCGCGGTGAACGAACTGCACGCGATCTCGCTCTCCGAGATGGTCATGTCGATGAGTCCGCGCGTGATATTGTTGGTGATAAAGTCGATGAGTTCGCTGTCACTCGACGCGCCGCCCTGCAAGAGATAGTCGTCAAAATAGAAGTCGCCCGAGATGTCCATGCGGTACACCGCCCCGTCGAGGTGCTCCTCGTTGCGGTCTGCGACCTTGGTAAAACTCACGACCGACGCGATCTCGTGCCGCCAGACGATCGCAACCGCGCCGACGAGCGCGACGCAGAGGACGATGATCACGACCAGCGCCCAAATGACGATCTTGGCCCACAGGGGAAGCCTGCGCTTGGTTGTTTGCGTTGCCATAATTTCTCCTTTCATTCACTTTGTAAACAGCTTGGGCATTATAGCACTTCACACTTGATTTGTCAACAAAAATTATGACAAGATTGATATTTTACAAAAATATTCGTTGTTTGATGAAGCGCCGCGCGGCTTTGAGCCGCGCGGCGCGCCGTTTCCGATCGGCACGCGTTCAATCCTTGCGCACCGAAATCAAAAAACGCTGTCCGTCCGGGAGGATGTAGCGAATCGCATCTCCCGTGCAGACGCTCTCCCCTTCCAGATACTCGTCCATGAGCGGCTTGAGCGATGCCGCAACGTCCTCCGCCGTAACATTTTGCCCCTTCCATTCATTCTTTTGCATCTTCAACTCTCCTTTGTATGGTATTGCGCCAAATGCGCATTCTTCACTATGTAGTATATCCCTAATCCACGCCTATTGCAAGCGTTTTTTGGCATAAATAAGGGATAATATCAGCATGGATACGCAAAAAGAAACAGATATTTTGTCGAATTTTGGCGAAACGCTGTCCGAGCTGATGTTTGACGCGCACTTGACGCCCGAAGCGCTCTCCAAGGCGATCGGCGCGGATCTCTCCGTGATCTACCGCTATTTGCGCAAGGAACAGCTTCCCACACTTCAACGTGCGCTCGCGATCGCCGATCTGTTTGCCTGCTCCCTCGACTATCTGTTTGGTCTATCCCATGCGGAGCCGCACATGACCTACCGCCCCGCACCTCCCTTTGCCGAGCGCTTCCGCACCATGCTTGCGCAGCACGGACAGACGCGCTACTACCTTGCAAAAAAGACGCAGTTCTCCGCGCAGACGCTGGATGACTGGTACCACGGGAAACGGCAGCCCGGCATGGAGAGCGTCATTTCCCTCGCAGAGCACTTTCATTGCTCGCTCGATGAGTTATTGGGACGGGAATCATAGAGAATAAGATGGAGACTTATTTCCGCGATGCGTTGCTGGAACTGCTCAATGACAATCAGCTGAGCATGGAGCAGTTTGCGCAAAAGAGCAAGATCAATCTTTCCGAGGCGTATCGCTATCTGCGGGGCGAATGCGTGCCGAAATTCTCCAATGTCGTCAAAATCGCCGACGCATTCGGGCTTTCCGTGGACTATCTTTTGGGGCGTGCGCCCTATCCCGAGCACGCGAATTTTCGTCCCACGCCTGCTTTTTCCCGGAGATTCCGCGAACTTCTGGCACAAAATAATCTTTCGCGCTATCAGCTCTGCAAGGACACGGGCATTGCGATCAACCGCCTCGACGACTGGTATCACGGAAGGTGTATGCCGTCCCTGGAAAAGGCTCTGACCCTCGCAGAGCACTTTCATTGTTCGCTCGATGAATTATTGGGGCGGGAACACTAAAAAAACATACCTTATATATGAAACCGCGCGCCGCAGCAAAAGCTGCGGCGCGCGGCTCGTTCGCGCTGAAACGAAATGAACGGAGAAACTTCAAGCGCGTGAAACAAGCAATTTTCAGATGGCGGCGTCAATCTTGAGGACGGTATTGAGGAGCACATCTGCGCCCTTCTTGCAGTTTTCAACGGGCGTATGCTCCAGCTCGCAGTGGCTGTGGCCGCCGTCCGAAGGGACAAAGATCATCGTCGTGGGCACAATATCCGCAGCGAACTGCGCATCGTGACCGGGGCCGGAGTACATGCGCATGGAGGGATAGCCCAGTTCCCTGGCGCTCTCCTCGACGAAGTCCACATAGGGCTTATGGAAGGCGACCGTCGCGCGGCTCCATGCCTCCTCGTAGGAGAAGGCGCACTTTTCGACCTCGGAAGGGATCTTCCTGATGATATCGATGCACTGCTGCACGACGGCGGGATCCTGATGGCGCGCGTCCAGCGTAAACCTGACGAGATCGGGAATGATCGTATGGATATTGGGATGGCAGGAAATCTTGCCCGTCGTGTACACGAGCTTTTTGTCGAGCTTATCGAACTCGTCGTGCAGGTACCGGATGACCTTGCAGGCGGCATACAGCGCGTCTTTGCGGTACTTCATGGGCGTCGTGCCCGCGTGATCCGCCTGCCCGACGAAGGTAAACTCATAGTTGATCATGCCGCACACGCCCTCAACGACGCCGATATCCTTCTTCTCTGCCTCCAGCACGGGTCCCTGCTCGATATGAAGCTCCAACAGCGCGGCGCACTTATCGGGTCCGATGCGGTTTTCCTCGCTGCCGACGTAGCCGCTCGCCGCGAGCGCCTCGCCGAACGTTTTGCCCGTGGAGTGAGAGACGGAGGCGAGCATCTTATCCTTATCGAACTTGTGGCAGACGACGCCCGAGCTCATCATGGCGGGCTCATACTCCGCGCCCTCCTCGTTCGTCCAGATCATGCACACGTAGTTGTGTTTGTGTGGGATGTTCTCCCTGACGATGGTCTCCGCAACTTCCAGCGCGGAGAGCACGCCGAGGATTCCGTCATAGTTGCCGCCCTGGCGCACGGAGTCGCAGTGCGAACCGGAGTAGATCGCAGGCAGCGAGGGATCGCTCCCCTCCAGCACCGCGTAGAGGTTTGCCATGTCGTCCGAGAACACCTTCATGCCGAGCGCTTCACAGCGGCGCACCCACTCCTTGCGGGCGGCGAGCGCCTCGGGCGAGAGGGAGAAGCGGGTGATACCGCCGTGCCCCGTGTCGCCGAACCTGGAAAAGGTCTCGATCTTATCCTTCATACGTTCCGTACTCGTCGTATACATGATTATTTTTCCTCCAGAGAGATTTTTAACATTTGATAGAGTTCCGCCTCGGTGGGCTGATAGGCGCAGTTCAAAATGTTCTTTGCCGTGATCGCCTTTGCGGCGTACTTCTTCATCTCGGCGTCCGTGAGCAACTCGCGCTTCCCGAGCAGACCCGCCAGCATTTCTGAAAATGCCGCAGGGCTTTCAAAGCCGCCCGATTTTAAGATCGCGTCCGTCCGATCGGGCAGGTGCTGCGCGCAGAAGGCGACGAATGCGCCGAGCAGAAGTCCGTTTGCCCTGCCGTGGTCGATCTCGTGATAGTAGGTGAGCGAATAGCCCATTGCGTGCACCGCCGTCGTGCCCGTGTTGGCGATGACCATGCCCGCGAGCATGGACGCGTGCAGCAGCTTCTGCCGGTCTGCGGGCGTGAGCGTATCCGCAGCGATATCATCCGCAAGCGAGCAGATGATGGAGATGCTCTCCTTTGCGAGCAGATCGCTCACCTCGCCCGCCTTGACGGAGAGCATGCCCTCCACCGCGTGCGAGAGCGCATCGATCGCCGTGTTGACGGTGGTGTTGTGGCCCAGCGACGCCATATAGCCGCCGTCCAGCAGCGCAAGTTTAGGGAAGAGATAGGGGGTCGCAATGCTCGTCTTGCTCTCGGCGACGTCGTCGGTGAGAATGGAGTACTGCGTGACCTCGCTGCCCGTGCCCGCCGTCGTGGGGATATGCACCATGGGGAGCACGTCGGGCGAATACTTGCCCGCGAAGATGTCCGCGTCCGCGATGTCCTGCCGCGCAAGCAGCGCGATCGCCTTCGCCGCGTCCATGGGCGAGCCGCCGCCGATCGCGATGACGAAGTCTGCGCCCGCCTCCCTTGCCATCGCCGCGCCCGCGCGGACGCAGGCAATGGTCGGGTTGGGGAGCACCTCGTCAAAGACGGCGTAGCGCTGCCCGTTGTCTGTGAGCGCCGCGACGACGCCACTGAGTGACCCGTTCTTCCTGGAACTCTTGCCCGTGACGATGAGCGCGCATTGTCCCAGCGGGGCGATGAGCGGCGCAGCGGCTCTGACACAGCCCGCGCCCTCAACGACGCGCACGGGCATGTAAAATTGCTGCATGGCTCAGATCTCCTTGTCGAGAATGCTCAGGACTTCTTCGACCTTGGCAAGTTCTTCGCGCATCTGCGCCTCGGTGATGATGAGCGGGGGCGAGATGAAGATCATGTTCTCATGCGAATAGGTCATGAACTTGCGCTCGCGCAGAAGCTTGCACACCCTGCCCATCTTGCCCTCGGGATCCTTGCCGTACACGACCCAGGGCTCCTTGGTCGCCTTGTCCTTGACCAGCTCGATGGAGGAGAACAGACCGATATAGCGCACGTCGCCGACGCAGGCGTGGCTCGCCTTCATCTTCTCCAGTTCCTCGCCGAGCACCTTGCCGACGCGGTTGACGTTGCCCAGGATGTCGTTGTCCTTGTAGTAGTTGAGGCAGGCAATGCCCGCGGCGCAGGCGAGCGGGTGACCGCTGTAGGTGAGCCCGCAGGAGAGAAGGTGATCGTCAAAGTACGCGGCGATCTTGCTGCTGACCGCGACGCCGCCCAGCTGGACATAGCCGCAGGTGACGCCCTTTGCAAAGGAGACGAGGTCGGGCTTGACGCCGAAATTCTCGAAAGCGAACATCTTGCCCGTCCTGCCGAAGCCCGCCATGACCTCGTCGCAGATCATGACGATGCCGTACTTGTCGCAGATCTTTCTGACCCCGGGCAGATACCCCTTGGGCGGGATGATGACGCCGTTGGAGCCGGTCACTGTCTCCATGACGATGGCGGCGACGTCGTCGGGATTTTCATACACGATCTGCTCTTCCAGCTTGGCAAGGTAGTAGTTGGTCGCCTCCTCCTCGCTCGCGAACTTGATGGGCTCGCGGTAGATATAGGGATCAAAGAACTTGACGAAGCCGGGGATGCCGGGCTCTAAGGGATAGCGGCGGGGTTCGCCCGTTAAATTGCCCGCGCCGAAGGTGGAGCCGTGATAGCTGCGGTAGCGCGAGAATACCTTCTTGCGCCCCGTGTACATACGCGCGATCTTGATCGCGTTCTCGTTGGCGTCCGCGCCCGCGTTGGTGAAGAACACCTTGCCGAAATTATCGGGCAGGAGCTCCACGAGCATTTTGGCAAGCTCGCCGCGGGGCGCGCTGCCGTAGGAGGGAGAGATATAGCAGTACTCCTCCGCCTGCTTTTTGATCGCCTCGATGATGGGCTTGCAGCCGTGCCCCACGTTGAGGTTGACGAGCTGCGCGCTCATATCCGAATAGCGGTTGCCATCAAAGTCATAGACGTAGATCCCCTCCGCCCTGGCGACGGGAATGGGATTGAGGTTCGCCTGTTTGGACCAGGACTGCATGTTGTAGTGGGAATGATTGTAGACGATCTCTTCCGACTGAGTCATAAGTTACTTGCTCCTTAAACATATTTGCCTTGCGGCGCAATTTTCTGATTTTATAATTTTCTGCATTATTTTGTCTGAACGCGCTCGCCCATGGCGATCTCGCCCGTGGGACAGACGAGCGCGCACAGCCCGCAGCCGACGCAGCGCGTTTTGTCCAGAGAAACGGTCCGCGCATGCGCGTCCCATGCAATCGCCTGATGTCCTGCGTCGTCGCAGGCGATAAAGCACCTGCCGCAACCGGTACAGGGCGCGGGCAGCACGGGATAGGCAATGCTGTGCCTGTCAAGCCGGTCCGCCTCCACGAAGTTTTCAAGCGCGCCGCCGATGATATCCGAAAGGCGCTTCCCGTGCGCGGCGAGGTAGCGGGCAAGCCCGTCCTTCAAATCGTCGATGATGCGGTAGCCGTACTGCATGACCGCCGTCGTGACCTGCACGTTCTCGCAGCCAAGCAATAAAAAGTCGAGCGCGTCCCGCCAGGTCTCGATGCCGCCGATGCCGCTCAGGGGGTAGTCCCCGGTCGCGTCGTACTTCTTCAGATCGTGGATAAAGCGCAGCGCGATGGGCTTGACTGCCTTGCCCGAGTAGCCTGAAACCGTGCTCTTACCGCGGATCGCGGGGCTTGCGACGCAGGTCGCGGGATCGACGTCCGTGATGGACTTTATTGTGTTGATCGCGGCGATGCCGTCCGCGCCGCCCTCGATCGCCGCCGCGGCGGGCGCCTCCATATTGGTGACGTTGGGCGTCATCTTGGCGAGCACGGGGAGCTTTGTCCCGCGCCTGACCGCCTCGGTGAACTTTTTGACGAGCTCGGGATGAGTGCCGACGTCGCTGCCCAGCCCCCCGCCCGACATGTGCGGGCAGGAGAAGTTGCATTCGATGACGTCGCAGCCCGCCTCCTCGCTGACGCGGGCAAGGTACTCCCACTCCTCCTCCGTGCGGCCCATGATCGAGCCGACGATGACCTTGCCGGGGAATTCCGTCTTCAGGCGGCGCAGGATGGAAAGGTTTTCCTCCAGCGGTTTATCGGAGATCTGCTCCGCGTTGCGGAACCCGATGAAGGGCGTGCCCTCTTTGCGGTTGGCGTCAAAGCGGGGCGAGAGCTCTTCGGGCACAAAGACGGAGTAGGTCTTGTAGACGATGCCCGCCCAGCCCGCCTCCAGCGCGCGGGCGCACATATCGTACCCGCTCGCCACGACGGAAGAACTCAGGAAGAAGGGATTTTCGCACGGGACGCCGCACATCTGCGTGGCAAGATCCGCCTTGGGCGCGGGCGCGGCGGGATATGCCTGTTCCGCGAGCGCCTTTAAGGCGAGGATCCCGGTTGCGCCGTCCGGGCGGATGCAGGCGCGTTCGCACGCGCCGCAGCCCACGCAGCCCGTCATCTGCGCGAGCGCGCCTTCACCGTTCGCAAAGCGCACGGAGCGCACGAACCGATCGGGCGAGAGCCCCTTGGGGCACGCCGCGGCGCAGGGCGCGTCATGACAGAGCATGCACGCGGACGCAAGTCCTGCAATGCGGATGGAAAGCTGTTTCATGGTGTGACCTCCGTTGAACGGCGCGTGCCGCACCATTACAGATGCTTTGCGCGCTTGACAAATTTGCCTTCGCCGTAGCTGCCGACGTATTCGCCGTCGTCATAGACGAGCTTGCCGCGCAGCCAGGTCTGAACGGGATAGCCGTGCAGCTGCTTGCCCTCCCAGATGGTGTGGTCATAGTCGGAGTGCATGTTAGCAACGGAGATCGTGAAGTCCTTTTCGGGATCGTACACGACAATATCCGCATCCTTGCCGACGGCGATCGCGCCCTTCTCGGTGCAGCCGAAGATTCTTGCGGGGTTGGTCGCGCACAGTTCGACGGCGCGCTCATAGGTGATCTTCCCCTTTCCCGCCGCGTCCAGCATGTAGGGATAGAGGTTTTCAATGCCCGCGCAGCCGTTGGGGATCTTGGTGAAGTCGTCCTTGCCCCAGTCCTTTTCCGCCTGCATGAAGGGGCAGTGGTCGGTCGCGACGGTGTCGATAAAGCCGTCCGAGATCGCCTTCCAGAGCGCCTCGCGCGATGCCTCGCCCTTCATGGGCGGCGAGCAGACGAAGTTTCTGCCGTCCTCGCGCTTGTACACGTCGGACGTGAATTCCAGATACTGCGGGCAGGTCTCGGCATAGATCCTGACGCCGCGCGCCTTTGCCTCGCGCACCGCCTCCACGCCGCCTGCGTTTGCCAGGTGGACGATGTACAGTGGCGCGCCCGTGTATTCCGCCCAGTAGATGGCGCGCCTGTCCGCCTCCTCCTCGACGAATTCGGGGCGGGAGAGGTAGTGATACCAGGGCGAAAGCTTGCCCTCGCGCCTGAACTCGGCGACCTTGGCGTCGATGACGTCGCAGTTTTCGGCGTGCACGTTGACAAGAATCCCCGCCTTCTTCGCCTCCTCGAGGACGGTGAGGATATTGCCGTCGTCGATCATCATGTTCTCCCTGCGGTAGACCATGAAACACTTGAAGGAGGTGATGCCCGCCTCTGCGGCGGCGGGGAACTCGGAGAGGAGCTTGCCGTCGTCCAGATTGGTGATCGCGACATGGAAGGCATAGTCGGACGCCGCAACGGGCGCGCACATTGCCATGCGCTTTTCCACCGACTCCATGATGCCGTCCACCTTGTCGCCGTACTTCTTCTGCATGACGTAGTCAAATACCGTCGTCACGCCGCCGCAGACCGCCGCGCGCGTGCCCGACTTGTAGTCGTCCGCAGAGATCGTGCCGCCGAACGGCATCGCGAGGTGGGTGTGCGCGTCGATCGCGCCGGGCAGGACAAGCTTGCCCGTGACGTCCACGACCTTGCTTGCCGAAGACGCATCGATCTTGCCGATGCAGGCGATCTTCTCGCCCGTGACGGCGACGTCCGCTTCGAAAACGCCCTCCGTCGTGACCACTTTTCCGCCCTGAAATACGATATCAAACATAATTTACTCCTTTTTTTCCTGCAAAACGGAGGGGCGGTTTGCCCCTCCGTTTTGCTCGGAAAGTAATCGCCTCCGCAAATATGCGGTGATCGGTTGGATGATTTACGAACTAAATACGTAGCTGTCGAGATCGGACAGGTCGACTGCATCGTGCACTTCCTCCCAGAACGCGGTGTAGAACACCTGCGAGAAGGTGAGATTGCCGATCGCTTCCTGCGTTGCAAGGTCGGTCGAGCTGGGCGTCGTGCTTGCCGTGGAGCTGGTGTAGTACTGCGAGAGTATGTCGCGCGTCGTTTCAAATTCGCTCTCGACCATCGTGCCGATCGCGTTGAGGTCGGACTCGGTGACGGTGGTGCCGTCCACGACCAGCTTGGCGACCTCGGAAGCCATGTACTGCTGGTGATAGAGCGAGACGCTGTCGCCCGCTTCATAGACCAGAGCGCCCGTATCGTTGCCGGCGACGCCCATCTCTGCGGGATCGGCGTGGGTGCATGCCCAAGCCCAGCCCTTGATGGATGCGCGCAGGAATGCCCTGACCGTATCCTGGTTTGCCGCCGCCCACTCGCTGTCCACAAACAGGCAGTCCTCCATCATCGCGACATCGGTATCGCGCATATAGATGACGTTCAGATCGTCAAGATCGTACCCCTCTTCCAGGACAAGTCCCAGTTCGTTGTACGTCATTGCCGATGCCCAGTGCAGCTCGCCCGTCAGAAGCTGGTTCATGTCATAGCTCTGCGAGGTCAGCTGCGTATCCAGTCCGAGGGAGGCAAGGTATGCCTGCAGTTCGTACTGGTTGCCGCCCAGCCAGTTGCCGACGCTCTCGCCCGCTTCAACGGCCGTCTCCTCGCCCTGCGTCTCCTTCATCGAGACGATGGTCATGCCCGAATCCTGATAGAACTGGGCGATCGCCATCAGCGAAGAGCCGTTTGCAATGGAGGGAAGCAGGTTGGAGACCCACGTCGTGCCAAACTGCGCGTTGCCGCTCTCCACGGCGTCGATCTCGGACGTGGAACCGCCCTCGACGATGGTGACATCCAGCCCCTCTTCTTCATAGAAGCCCAGCACGTCCGCCGCGTAGTAGCCCATGAACTGGGACTGGCGCAGCCACTTGAGCTGCAGGGTGACCGGGGCGAGTTCGCCGTCCGAGACATCGGGATCCGGACCGTCGGACGCAGCGGGCGAACAAGCCGCAAAGGACAGCATCGCCGCCGCGAGCAGACCGGAAGCTACAACAAGGGGAAACTTTTTCATAATGGATCCCTCCACAAAATTGATAACAAGTGCTAAGACTTTCTCTGCGAGGCGTGCCAGCGGATGGCGCGCTTCTCGATGGTTGCCACGATCGCATACATGATGAGACCGATGATGACCGCAAGGAAGATATATGCCCAGGCGGCGGTACGGTTCTGCGTATCAAATGCCGTCTTGAACACTTTGCCCAGTCCGATGGACGTCGTGTAGGCGTAGATCTCGGAGATGAACACCGCGGTCATTGCCGTTGCGACGTTGATCTTGAGCGCCGTGAACGTGTTGGGCAGCGACGCGGGCAAACGCATCTTCACAAAACTCGTTGCCGAGGAAGCGTTGTACACCTTCATCAGGTCACCCGAGTAGGGCTTGACGGTGTTGAGGCCCTTATAGGCGTTGACCGCCATGCCCGCCATGCAGGTGATGATGACGATGACCAGCTTTGCCGCATAGGGCGCCTCGGAGCCGAACATGTTGTTGATCGCGGGAGCCAGGGCAACGACGGGCGCGGACACCAGAATGGTGAGGATAACGAGCACCCCGCCGCCCCACTTGCGGCAGACGGTCGCAAGCAGCGCACAGCCGTAGCCGAGGAGCGCACCTAAAAGATACCCCGGAATGAGCGCCGAGAGCGTGATGCCGGCATTGTACATCATCGTGCCGAAGTTTGCGACGGCGTAATTGAAGATGCCGATGCTCGTTGTGGTCGTCGTGACCTGGGTGAGCGCGTTGGTCGTTGTGAACGTCTTGTCGAAGGGGAAGGGCAGCTGCGAGTACGTCTGCCCGAGCACCGCATGCAGTGCGCCGACCTGCCACAAAACGAAGATGAGCACGACAAGCACGAGGAAGTAGACGGCGCCGTCGATCTTGCTCCAGTAATAGCGGAAGCGGCGCAATTTATGATTGGTCTTTTTCATCGTTTGCACCTCAGTCTGTCGACTTCCAGCGAATGACAAGGTGCTGGACAAGTTCTACGAGATAGAAGATGAGTGCGCCGACGAGGATCGCCATGAAGATATAACCCCAGCACAGATCCCAACGGCTCGCATACTGCGAGGCGAAGATGCCGTACCCCAGACCCCCCTGCGTGCGCAGCAGCTCCGTGAAGATGACGGCGCAAAAAGCCGAGGGCGCCGCGAGCTTGAGCCCGACGAACAGCGAAGGGAGCGCGGCGGGAAACATGAGCTTGGTGTAGACCTGATATGTATTCGCCGCGGAGATCTTAAGAAGTTCCTTCCGCTCCCGATCCACCGCCTTGAACCCCGCGAACGTGTTCGCCGCAATGGGGAAAAAGGACATGTACGCCGCCATGAACATCTTGGATGTGAACAGCTCCGGGAAGATGGAGAGGAAGATAGGAGCAAGTCCGAGCATAGGGATCATCTGCGAGACGAGCAGCAGCGGATACCCCACCTTCTGCACGGGGAGGAAGAGGCTCATGAGGAGCGCAAACACGACCCCGAGCACAAAGCCGATGAGAAAGCCGAGAATTGCGACGCTCAGCGTATCCCGGAGATAGCTCCAGATATAAACGCCGCACAGCGAATAGGACTGCGTCGCCGTGACGACGGTCTGGGTGGAGAAGCACCAGTAGATCATGTCGTACAGGTGCGGGAATACGGTGTTCGAACCGCCCGACGCCTGCACGATCACTGCGATGATCTCCCACACCGCGAAGAATCCGATGAGCCAGACGAGCGTCACCAGCCAGCGCGGCGGGACAAATTCCTTGGACGCCTTATGCTCCTTTTCCCGCGCAGTATGACTGCCGCGCATACGATCACACCCCCTCGAAGTCGGAACGGATCTCCGCGATGTAATCATAGTACTCCTCCGTTTCGCGCATCTGAGCACAGCGGGGACGGGTAAGGTCGATATCGAGCACCGCAGAGACTCTGCCGGGATGCGGGCTCATGACGACGACCTTGTCGGACAGATACACCGATTCACTGATGTTGTGCGTGACAAAGACGATGGTCATCTTGTTTTCCTTCCAGATGCCCAGCAGATCGTCGTGCAGCTTCTCGCGCGTGAATTCGTCGAGTGCGGAGAAGGGCTCATCCATTAAAAGGATCCTGGGGTTGACCGCCAGCGCCCTCGCGATGGAGACGCGCTGCTGCATGCCGCCCGAGAGCTCGTAGGGATAGCGGTGCGCGAAATCCTTCAGCCCCACCATCTCGAGCATGTGCTCCGCGCGGTCGCGGCGCTCGCCCTTGGGAAGATGCATGATCTCAAGCGGCATCTCGACGTTCTTTAACACGGAGCGCCAGTCGTAGAGCACCGCGCTCTGGAAGACCATGCCGAGCTTTCTCGCCATGCGCGCCTCGGTCGGGCTCATCCCGCCCACGCTGACCGCGCCGGACGTCGGCGTGATCAGGTCGGCGATGATGCGCAGAAGCGTCGTCTTGCCGCAGCCCGAAGGCCCCAATAAAGAGACAAAGGAACCGCTCTCGATCTCAAGATTGACATCGGTGAGCGCCGTCACCTTGTCGCCCTTATCTGTCTCATAGACCATGTTGAGGTTTTCAATGCTGATCCTGCCCTCTTCGTGGTCTGCGTAGTACTGCGTTGCGACTGCCATGTTGAGTCTGTCCCGAATCGCGATCCTTTCCATAATAACTCCTTATAAGATTTTCTTATCCCTCGCCCACCCGGGGCATCCCGCGTCGGGGGCTGCAAGAAATTCCTTTCTATCTCATCATATGAGAATTTTGCGGAATATTTGTAAGAAAATCAATGTTTTTTGCTTTAAATGCCATTATATTACACCTTCTCTTTTTGAAAGTCAACAAAATGAATGTACTTTCACTATACGCAAATATTTTCCAATCAATAAGTTGCGCTTATATATATGGCGGCTGTGCCGAGCGCTTTCCTCTCCAAGTCTCCCAAACCAAAAAGGGCGCGGGCGCGGGTCACAATTTTTGTGACCCGCGCCCGCGCCCCGATTGCTGCGCTGTTATGCCTGCAGCAGCGCCGTGAGCACCGCGCCGATATCCTCATTGAGGCAGACGGAGCGCGCCTCGATCTCCCGCGGGACAAATGCCTCGCCGAAGTTGATGCACGCATACGTCGCCTTTTTATTTTTGAGTGCCATCCGCCAGAACGGATATTTGATGATGCCCGGCGTATTGCCGCCCACGCCCAACTCCAGCAGGAGGATGCGCCCGCGCCCGTACGCCTCGACAAAGGCGTGGTAGCGCTCCGCCGCCGCGTGCCAGCCCGCGTCCTCGACGAAGGTCCCGTCCGAGCGCAGGTTGAGCGCCATGGGCTTGCCGCACCTGGGACAGCGGGGCACGAGCGAGGAAGGGATGCGCATGTCCTTCTGCGCGGCGAGCATCGCGCGGATCTGCGCCTCGTTGTCGTACGTTTTCTGATGACATGGCTCCGAGCACTGAAAGAGCCCGTAATCCACCTGCGTATAGAACAGCCGCTCCTTATCAAACCCCGCGACCTGAAAGCGGTGATCGACGTTGGTCGTCAGCACGAAGTAGTTTTTTCCTCGCACCAGTCTGAGCAGGTCCTCGTACGGCTTGCCCGCGGGCTGGTCGTAGCGGTTGACATAGATATTGCGCGACCAGTACGCCCAGAACTCCTCGAGCGTCGGAAAGGGATAAAACCCGCCCGCGTACATATCGTGAAAGCCATACTTCTCCTCGAAATCGTGAAAATACTTTTGAAAGCGCTCGCCCCCGTAAGCAAACCCCGCGGATGCGGAGAGCCCCGCGCCCGCGCCGATGAGCACGGCGTCCGCCTGCTTTAGCTCCCCTTTGATGCGTTCGATCTTTGCCTGTTCGTCCATATGCCCTCCATGCCGTAATCATATTTATTACAACATGAGTATAACACAAAAGAATTGTAATGTCAATGATTACAACTATATTTGTGCAAAAAAAACGGAGCCGAAGCCCCGTTTTTTGCGTTATTTGTGGTGTCTGACCAGGTCAAACGCCTTGGCGATCTCCATGACGATGATGGGAACGATGGAGAGTCCGATGCCGATGAGGTACATCTGCCAGGGCAGGTACTCATCACCAAAGCCGAACACCGACATGACGCCCGGCGTGAACATGACGAAGGCGATGAGTGCGAGCGCGAGCAGCGTGACCCAGTTGAGCACCTTGTTGGAGAAGGGACCGATCTTGAAGAGCGAGTGCCCCGAGCGCATGTTGTACGCATGCAGCGACTGCGAGAGCGCGAGCACGAAGAAGGTCGCCGCACTCAGCTTTGCTGCATTCGCCTGCGCGAGAACCTCACCGACCTCGCGCGGATCGGGATTCCAACCAAACCCGAAGCGACCGATGCAATAGCTTGCGATCGCAAGCCCTGCAAACATACAGCCCTGCAGCACGATCTGAATGCCGTAGCCGTGGGCGAAGATGCTCTCGTTTTTGGAGCGCGGCTTCTGATCCATGACGTCCGGCTCCAGCTTTTCCATGCCCAGCGCGACGGCAGGCAGGGAGTCGCCGATGAGGTTGATCCACAGCAGCTGGATGGAGATGAAGGGCGAAATCTGGAAGATACACATGCACAGGAAGACGACGATGACTTCGGAGATATTCGTCCCCAGCAGGAAGCCGACCACCTTCTTGATATTGGAGTAGATGCCTCTGCCTTCCTTGACCGCGTCGACAATGGTCGCAAAGTTGTCGTCCGTGAGCGTCATGTCTGCCGCCCCCTTGGCGACGTCCGTGCCCGTGATACCCATCGCGCAGCCGATGTCCGCCGCCTTGAGCGCGGGCGCGTCGTTGACGCCGTCGCCCGTCATGGAGACGACCTGTCCCTTCTTCTGCCATGCCTTGACGATCCTGATCTTGTTCTCGGGCGAAACGCGCGCATAGACGGAGATGCCCTCGACTTCCTTGTCCAGTTCCTCGTCGCTCATCACGTCCAGCTGCGCGCCCGTGATCGCCTTATCGCCCTCTAGAAGGATACCCAGTTCCTTAGCGATCGCGGACGCCGTCGTGACGTGATCGCCCGTGATCATGATGGGCTTGATGCCCGCCTTGCGGCAGACGGCGACCGCCGCCTTTGCCTCGGGACGAGGCGGATCGATCATGCCGACGAGCCCGAGGAAAGTGAGCCCGTTTTCCAGTTCCTCGCTGGTGGGCTCCGCGGGAACGCTGTCGATGTACTTATAGCCGACGGCGAGCACGCGGAGTGCGTCCGCGCTCATCTCCTCCACCGCCGCGCGCGCCGCGTCCAGATCGCCCGCGATGCAGCGGGTCGCCATGACGTCAAACGCGCCCTTGACGATCACGAGATACCTCTCCCCCACCTTGTTGACCGAAGTCATCAGCTTGCGGTCGGAATCGAAGGGAATGCCCGAGACGCGGGGGCATTTCTCATTGAGGGCATCCTTGGAATTGCCCGCCTTGTGCGCGGCGAGGACAATCGCCGTCTCGGTGGGATCGCCCAGGTGCACCTCTTTGCCGTTTTCAAACTCCACGGAGCCGTCGCAGCACAGCGTGCCCCAGTTGAGGAGGGTCTTGACATTCTCGTCCGCCGTCGCGGGGTCGAACGCGGTCACTTTGCCGCCGTCCAAGTAGGTCTTGACGAGCGTCATGCGGTTCTGCGTCAGCGTGCCCGTCTTATCCGAGCAGATGACGGAAGCGCTGCCCAGCGTCTCCACGGCGGGCAGACGCTTGATGATGGCGTTCTTTTTGACCATGCGCGTCACGCCGATGGAGAGGACGATGGTGACGACCGCGGGAAGCCCTTCGGGGATCGCCGAGACCGCCAGGGAGACCGCCGTCATGAACAGCTCCAGCCAGTCCAGTCCGACGCACGCGCCGACAATGAAGATGATGACGCATGCCGCGAGCGCGACAATGCCGAGGTATTTGCCCAGCTGCGCAAGCTTTGCCTGCAGAGGGGTGCGCGTCTCCTTCTCGCCCGCGAGAAGGTTTGCGATCTTGCCCATCTCCGTCTTCATGCCCGTGCCGGTGACAACCGCCGTCGCCGTGCCGTAGGTGATGGAGCAGCCCGTAAAGACCATGTTGGTGCGGTCGCCGATGGCGGCGTTCTCCTCCACCTGCGCCGAGGCGTCCTTCTCCGAAGGCACGCTCTCGCCCGTGAGCGCGGACTCTTCCGACTTCAAGTTGGAGCTCTTTAACAGCCTTGCATCGGCTGGGACAAAGTCGCCCGCTTCCAGAAAGATGATGTCGCCGGGCACCAGCTCGGACGCCTGAATGATCTGCTCCTTGCCGTCGCGGATGACGCGCGCGTGCGGGGCGGACATGTTCTTGAGCGCCTCCAGCGCCTTTTCCGCCTTGCTCTCCTGCACGAGCCCCATGATCGCGTTGAGCACGACGATAAAGACGATGAGCGCCGGCTCGACAAACTCGATGGGACTTTCCTCATGTGTGACGAACACCTGATAACAGATGATGCCGAACGAGACGCACGCCGCGATGAGCAGGATGATGATCATGACATCCTTGAACTGCTCTAAAAAGCGGACGATGAGCGGTTTTTTCTTCTTCTCATCCAGCTTGTTTTCGCCGTACTGCGCCCTGCGCGCAGCTACCTGCTCCGCAGAAAGTCCGTGCTGCGCATCTGTTTCAAGACTTGCGAGCACTTCTTCCGCGGACTGATCGTGATAAGCCAATCTCCATTCCTCCGTATAATAAAATACCACTATATAGCTTGCGCCGCAGCTCACGCCGCATGCGTTGTTGCCGCAATTCCCCTTCCCCCGCAAAATCGCCGCAAAATGCAGGAAAAAAGTCGAGAAAGTAAAAAAACGGTCTGCGGAACTTCTCCCGCGAACCGTTTCTGGAGGCGCCACCCGGATTTGAACCGGGGAGTCAGGGTTTTGCAGACCCTTGCCTTACCACTTGGCTATGGCGCCAAACCTGCCCCGGAAACCGTTCGATAGGGGCAAAATAAAAAACAGCGCGGAAATCGTGTTTGGAGCGGGAAACGAGACTCGAACCCGCGACATTCACCTTGGCAAGGTGACGCTCTACCACTGAGCTATTCCCGCATAATCTTTGATTCCGCGCTGTGTTGGTGGAAACAACAGGGCTCGAACCTGTGACCCTCTGCTTGTAAGGCAGATGCTCTCCCAGCT
>DXBS01000074.1 GCA_019116405.1 Candidatus Gallimonas intestinigallinarum
AAAATAAGATTCTGCTCGCCAGACACACGGGCGAGCAGGACTATAAACTCTTTGCGGGCTACATCAAAAAGGGCGAGACGGCAGAAAAGGCCATCCCGCGCGAACTCAAGGAGGAGACAAAGCTCACGGCGATCAAGTGGCGCTACCATGCCTCCCGCTATCATGACGCAAAGGACGTGCTGATGCTCAACTTTGTCGTTACGGCGGACGAGGACAGCGAGATCGTGCTCAACGAGGAGATCGAGGAGGCGAAGTGGTTCACGCCCGAATAGGCGCGCGCCAATATCAAAAAAGGCTCGACGGCGGAATACTTTTTAACGGCAACGCTGCAGGAATTGAGCCGAAAGCGCTGACGGGCGCGATCCAACATAATGTACATTGAAAAATCCGCGTCTCCGACGCGGATTTTTGCATATGTTGCGTTATTTCCGTACCTGACCGTTTCCCTTGACAACAAACTTGTACGAAGTCAGTTCCCGAAGTCCCATGGGACCGCGGGCGTGCAGCTTCTGGGTGGAGATGCCCATCTCCGCGCCGAAGCCGAACTCAAAGCCGTCCGTGAAGCGGGTGGAGGCATTCTCGTATACGCAGGCAGAATCAACCTCGTTTAAGAACTTCTCCGCCGCCGCGGCGTTCCGGGTGACGATCGCCTCGCTGTGATGAGTGGAGTGCTCGTTGATCCATGCGATCGCCTCGTCCACGCCCTCTACGATCCTGACCGAAAGCTTCATGGCGAGGAACTCGGTGTAGAAGTCCTCCTCCGTCGTGGGCTTTATCTCCGGCACGAGGGCGCACGCCTCCGCGTCCCCCACCAGTTCGACCTTCTTTTGAATGAGCGGCGCGAGCAGTTCCGCGAGGTGTTTTTGGGCGAATGCCCTGTCCACGACGAGGCTCTCGCAGGCGTTGCAGACGCTCGTGCGCTGCGTCTTGGCATTGTCCAGAATGCGCTGCGCCATCGCTAGATCGGCGGAGTTCTCCACATAGACGTGACAGTTCCCCGTGCCCGTCTCAATGACGGGCACTTCGGCATTTTCAAGCGTGCTCTGAATGAGCGACGCGCTGCCGCGGGGGATGAGGACGTCCAGCGTCCTCTGCCGCATGAACTCCCGCGCGCCCTCACGCGTGCAGTCGGAGAGCAGCTGGATGAACTCGGGATCGAAGCCGCCGCCCGCGATCGCCCCCTTGATGACGGAGACGATGACTTCGTTGGTGCGATAGGCGTCCTTGCTGCCGCGCAGGACGACGGCGTTGCCGCTCTTGATGCACAGCCCGATCGCGTCCGCCGTGACGTTGGGACGCGCCTCATAGATGATGCCGATGACGCCGAACGGGACCCTGACGCGGGCGATATCCAGCCCGCTCTCCGTCGTGTGCCGCTCGATGACCTCGCCAACGGGGCAGGCGAGCGCGATGAGCTTTTTCAAACCCTCCGCGATGCCCGCAATGCGCGCCTCGTTGAGCATGAGGCGATCCTGGAACTGCGCGCCGCGCGTACAGGCGGCGACCTCCTCCGCGTTGATGGCGACGATCTCACCCGCGTGCGCGACGAGCGCGTCGGCAGCAAGTGCGAGCATCTTGTTCTTGTCCGCATCGGACGAAAAGGCGATCGCCGCAGCATGCTCTTTTGCCATGCGGCAGGTCTCGGCAACAGTCATGACACCCTCCTCATGCGCGCCGCCCGCCGCGTTGATCGGCGCGGCGGGCGGCGCCATATAAAATTACTATCAGTATAACAAAAAATAGCGGCGCTGTCAACATGCGCCGCTTACATTTTCGGGCGCTCCGTCAGATCTGAAATATGCGCGTGGCAACGCGCGATACGAACGCGGCGTCGTGCTCGACGAACACCATTGTGGGCGACGAGGCGATGATGGCATCCTCGATCATTTCACGCGCGGGGATATCCAGATAGTTGAACGGCTCATCCCATAGATAAAGCCGGGCTTTCGTCAGCAGGCTGCGCGCCAGCGCCGCCTTTTTGCGCTGTCCCGTACTCAGCAGCGACATATCCTTATCCCAATCCGTTCTGCGAAAGCCGAGCTTTGCCAACATGCTCTTGAATGACGCCTCGTCTATCCCCCACGCCGCGGCGTACTGCGCGGGCGTGCCGCAGACATCTTCGCACTGCTGCGAAAGGTAGGACACAGCCTCCCCCTGCAGGCTTTCGGCGATAAACTTCAGCAGTGTGCTCTTGCCGCAGCCGTTTTCTCCGACGACCGCCAGCCGTTCCCCGCGCATCACGCGCAGGCTTACGCCGCGCAGGATGACCGCTTCGCCGGCTTTTATCTCGGCATCGGAGATCTCGAAAATACATTGCTTGCGGCATTCCTGAGGCGAAAAAGCGATCATTTCTTCCTGCGGAAGCATGGCGGCAAGCTGCTTTGCGTGTTCCGCCGCCGCAATTTTCCTGTCCGCGGATATTTTGGCGCGTTTCATCACGCGCGCGGCGCTTGCGCTTACAAACCCCTTATCCGCCTTCAGACCGCTCTTTTGTACGCCGTATTTTGCCTGTTCGGCGCGGGCCGCCCAGCGCGCCGTCCTCTGTGCCGCCGCCGTCATCCGCTCGGCCTCGTTTTCCAGGCTGCGCTTTTTCTCTCGCGCCGCGGCAATACGATGCTCGTTTTCCTCTTTCCATACGCTGTAACTGCCCGCCACAACCTCCGCGCCGCCGTCTGACAGCGCCAGCGTATGATCGGTGCAGCGATCGAGGAACGCTCTGTCGTGCGAGGCGACGATATAGCCCCTCTTTTCCTTTAAGTATTCGGCAAGGCGTTCTCTGCCGCGCATGTCAAGGCTGTCGGTGGGCTCATCGATCAGCGGAAAGCCGTCCGTGCAGAAGAGCACCGCCAGCATGACCTTTGTCCGCTCCCCGCCCGAAAGCGTGCAGAGCGGGCGGTAACGAATATCCTTGCCCAGCCCCAGCAGAGAGAGCTCCCGCGCAAGACGCCACGCTTCGCCGCACCGCGCAGCGATATCGCCGACACTTTCATACGGATCGGCATCAAACGGGAAGCGCACGAAGCGCACATTGGAAACAATTTTGCCGCCGCATTTCTCCTCTCCGCAAAGTATTTTGAAAAGCGTGGTTTTTCCGCTGCCGTTCGCGCCGATCAGCCCCGTCCGCCACGAAGTATCGGCAGTGAAATTCAGATTTGTGAATACGGGCTCGAGCGAACCGAAATAGGAAAAGTTCACCCTGTCCGCCCTGATCAGAGACATATCAAACCTCCTGAAAGCAAAAAGTCCGCAGAAAATCATCTGCGGAAAAAATGCGTTTCAGCATGAAGGCGGAGGCAAAAGGCCCCTCTCCCTGAAATATGATATTTCAAATGCGCCGCATTGCGTTCTTGAGATAATTTTCTGCATGCCGAACAACGTACATAAAGTACGGGAACGGCTCGGTATCAACTGTGCAGAAAATTATATGCGCAATGCAGGTTTCCTCCTAAAATATCGGCGGCGCGCCGCTTACATTTACTCCTCGTCCTCTTCCTCGGGCAGTTCAACGTTGTGCCAGACCGTCTGTACGTCGTCGTTCTCCTCAAGCTTATCAAGCATCTTTTTAAACGTCTCAAGCTTGTCTTCGGGGAGCGTGATCTTGTTGGTAGGGAACATTCCAAGGTCTGCTTCCAGGAAATTGAGCCCCTTGCCTTCCAAAAACTTTCTCACTTCGGAGAATGCCTCGACAGAGGTATAGACCTCATAGACGTCCTCCTGCGTGACGACGTCGTCCGCGCCCGCTTCGATGGCGTAATCGGTCATGGTGTCCTCGTCGAGATCGGGCGTGCGCTCGACCACGATCAGCCCCTTGCGCTCGAACTGGTAGGAAACCGAACCCGTCATGCCGAGCGATCCGCCGTGCTTGGTCATGATCGCGCGGATATCGCCCGCCGTACGGTTGTTGTTGTCCGTCAGCGTGGAGATGATGACCGCAGAGCCCGAGACGCCGTACCCTTCGTAGGTCAGCTCCTTGTAGTCCTTGTCGCCCAGCTCGCCCGCCGCGCGCTTGATGGAGCGCTCGATGTTGTCGTTGGGCATGTTGGCGGCCTTTGCCTTGGCGATGACGTCTGCCAGCTTGGAGTTGGTCGCGGGGTTGGGGTTGCCGCGCGCCGCGACGGCGATCTCTCTGCCAAGTTTGGTGAAGATCCTGCCGCGGGCGGCGTCCGCCTTGCCCTTCTTTGCCTGAATGTTATGCCACTTGCTGTGACCCGACATATACAATACCTCTTATGATCAGATTTTTGTGCGCAATGCGTACATCAGAATGCCCGCCGAGACCGCCGCATTGAGGCTCTCGGTGCGCGCGTCCATCGGGATGCGCACGGTGACGTCTGCGCGGCTGCGGACGAGCGCCGAAAGCCCGCTCCCCTCGCTTCCGACGGCGAGGCAGAACTTCTCGGGAGCAACGTAGGAAAACACGTCCTCGCCGCCCATGTCCGCCGCGATGACGG
>DXBS01000075.1 GCA_019116405.1 Candidatus Gallimonas intestinigallinarum
CGACCTCCAGCTCGACGGGCAGACCGTGCGTATCCCAGCCCGCCTTTCTTAGGACGTGCTTGCCCTTCATCGTCTGATAGCGGGGGATGATGTCCTTCATGACGCGCGTTAAAATATGCCCGATGTGCGGCTTGCCGTTCGCCGTGGGAGGACCGTCGAAGAAGGAGAACTCCTCCCCTCCCTCGTTCTTGGCAATGGACTTTTCGAAGATGTCGTTCTGCTTCCAGAACTCGATGACTTCCTTCTCGCGTTCGACAAAATTGAGCGACGTATCTACCTTTTTATAAGACATAGCAAATTCTCCTGCTGACTTTTTCCGATACAAAAAGGTCACCGTATTTTGGAATCAAATACGATGACCTTATAACCACCAAAACATACGAACATATGTCCCCGTTGGTAACGCGGAAGGAAGCCGCGCGCGGGGCTACGCTGTTTCATCTCGTCCCGCGGGCACGAAAGGGGATACCCGAACGCCGCTCGCCTCCCCCTTTCACCATAGCGGGGGCTCTCTGTGCGCGCGCAAAACGCCGGACGCGTCCTTTCTTGACGCCGTATTTTCCTTCATTATATCGGAACGCGGCGGACAAGTCAAGCATTTACGCAAATTTTTTACAGATCGCCGCCCGCCTTTTTGTTGGGGACGAAGGAATCCTCCAGCTGCCTGGTCGCGATCGCCGTCTTGAGAAAATGGATATAGCGGGCGCGGACGAGGAATGTAAGCCCGACAAATGCGAGCATGATGACACCCACGACTATAAATCCCGCGCCGAACGCAGGGCGCAGAGTTCGCAGCACGATAAACAGGATCCCCGCGCACAAAAAGCACAGCGCGATGATCATGGCAAGTACATTGGCATGGCGGATCTTTCGCTTCAGGTAGGCGACGTATTCAGGCTGTTGCATAGTTTTCCCCCTTATTGCAGTCTTACTTTATATGACGCCCCGCGCACCTCTTTTGTGACAGAGTTACGCAAAGTTTTTGCTTATCCGAAAATCCCCTTGCGTTCGCGGATTTCCTTGACGACAAACCCTGCATCCTCGTCGCGGCATTGCGAATGTCTACGAGAAGCTAAGGCTCGTTTTAGAACCGAGCAAGACGAGGCGCGCGAGGAAAACCCGAGGAAGTTTACTAAGGCGTAAATGACCGAGGGTTGCCGCAGCGCAACAAAGTATTGCGACGGTTATAAGGCGAGCCTTGCATCACGGATGCTTATCCGAAGATCCCCTTCCGTTCGCGGATTTCCTTGACGACAAACCCTGCATCCGTGATGCAGGCGGCGAGCGCCGCGTCGGGGAGTTCGGTTTCCACAAAGATGATATTCCTCTTGAAATTTGCCTTTGCACCGCTCACGCCGTCCAACAGAAGCAGCTTCTTTTCTGCGCGCTCCGCGCAGCGCTTGCAGCACAGGTCCTCCACTTCGATGACACGTTTCATGATGCTAACATTATAGCACACTGCTTACCAATTGTAAAGATGTTTGGAAAATTTTGTATGGTATCGCAAAAACGGCGCTTGTGCGGGAAAATTGCAAAATGACAGTTCGTAGATTTGACAAAACGCCCCGCTGCGCGTATAATGAGGAGAAATTTCTCCTTGGAGGCGTACCATGCGCGTTCTTGCCATCAACGATATTTCCTGCGTGGGAAAGTGCTCGCTGACCGTCGCCCTGCCCGTCCTTTCGGCGAGCGGCGTGACCTGCGACATTCTGCCCACTGCCCTCCTCTCCACCCACACGGGCGGGTTTACGGGCTATACCTTCTTGCCGCTCGACGACGAGATGAACAAGATCTGCGACCACTGGGAGACGCTGGGGCTCAAGTATGACCTCATCTACAGCGGATATCTGGGCAGCCGCGCGCAGATCGCATTCGTCCGCGAGGTCAAGCGCCGCTTCCTGAAGGAAGGGGGCGCGTTCGTCGTCGACCCCGTCCTCGGGGACAACTTCACCTTCTACAAGGGCTTTGACAGGGGCTTTGCGGATGAGATGCTCTCGCTCTGCGCGGAGGCGGACTACATTCTGCCCAACGAGACGGAGAGCTATCTGTTAACAGGCACGCGTGACTTTTCGGCGGCGCTTGCGGCGCTTGCCAAGGTCTGCCCGCACCCCGTCATCACGGGCGCGCAGGCGGAGGACGGCTACTATATCTATTACTATGAAAACGGCGAGCAAAAGATGAAGATCCCCCACCGCGACGGCTCCTTCCACGGCGCGGGGGACGTGTTTGCCTCCGCCTTCTGCGGATGCCTGATGCGCGGGCTTTCGCTGGAAAAGGCGCTCAAAGTGACGGCGGATTTTTGCTACCGCGCCATCGTGCGCACGGAGAAAGAAGTTTCCGACCGCAGGTACGGGCTCAACTATGAGCGCGAGATCTACCCCTTCCTGCGCGATCTGGAGGAACAGGCGTGACGGCATTCGTGCGCGAAGTGTGTCTCGCCTGCATGCGCTGCTTTGACGGCGACGCAAAGCGCATACAGCGACGGGGCGCGCATTGTTCAGCGTCATCTACGGCGTATAATTTTTCCGTGTCTTTCCTGCGCCGCACGCTTGCATTTTTATAGAAAGCGTGCTATACTGTAATTGACACCTGCGGTGTTCGGAGCGTAAATTAAGCGGAATCCACATAATATCATCGGGAACGCTCGTCGGGGCGGCTAGGCAAGGTCTGTAATCGCTACGGAAAGTCTGATGCCGCCGCGCTGCGTACCCACCTGCGAGAAGCGGGTTCACCATTCTTTGCGGTGCGGCACAGGCGGATGTCATATTTTCAATCACGCAAGGCGGCTATGAACATGGCCGCCTTTTCTATTCACCGAAAATGCCGCGCTAATTTTGCCAAGACGCTTGCGAACTGACTGTAAGTATGATATACTGTATATGTCATAAAATTTACTCCCTGCAAACCTTTTGGAGGTAGGATATGAAACAAAAACTGATTATCATGCTGCTCACGGCATGTATGGCGCTCTCCTGCACGTTTGCCCTTGCGGGGTGCAACGACACGCCAACCGCAGACAACGGCGGTACGCCCTATCCAGATGAAAATGCTAGCCAGGGTTTGGAGTTTGCATTGAATGATGACAGCGTCTCCTACGCAGCAGCGGGTATCGGAACCTGCACCGATGCAGACATTATCATCCCTTCCAGATATAACGACCTGCCCGTGACCGCCATTCGCCGGCAGGCGTTTGAAGGTTGCACGAGTATTACAAGCGTCATGATGCCGGGCAGTATCAGAAGCATTGGAAGTGATGCTTTTCGGGGCTGCATCAATCTTACGAGCGTCACGATCCCCGACGGCGTCACCAGCATTGGGGACTATGCATTCGCCTATGCCGACAATCTTGCAAGCATTACGCTCCCCGACAGCGTCACCAGCATCGGAATGTTGATGTGCACCGAGACAGCATTTTTTAATAACGAAGCGAACTGGGAAAACGATGTGCTCTATATCGGCAATCATCTGGTACAATCCTACAGCGATGTAAGCGAATATACGATCAGAAGCGGGACAAAGACCATCGGAGACTATGCATTTTATTCCTGCTGGAACCTCACAAGCGTCACCATTCCCGACGGCGTCACCAGCATCGGAAACCTTGCATTCTCTGAGTGCGGCAGCCTGACGAGCATCACGCTCCCCGACAGCGTCGCGCGTATTGGGCGCCGTGCATTCGCCGCCAGCAACAATCTTGCAAGTATTGCGATCCCGGACGGCGTTACCGACATTCAGGATTCCGCATTCTACGGAACCGCACTGTACAATGATGAGAGCAATTGGGAAAACGGTCTCCTCTATCTCGGCAATCATCTGATCAGAGCGCGCGAGGGTCTCTCAGGCACAATTGAAATCAAGCCCGGAACCGGGACAATCGCAGAGTATGCCTTCTATTTGTGCAGGAGCATTACAGACATTGCGATCCCCGAAAGCGTCACAAGCATTGGCAGAGCCGCATTTGCCGGCTGTAACGACCTTACGAGCATTGCGATCCCCGACGGCGTTACGAGCATTGAAGATGAAACCTTCGAGGGTTGCAGAGAGCTGACAAGCCTCTCCATTCCCGACAGCGTCACAAGCATCGGAGATGAGGCGTTTGCGAGCTGCGGATTTACCGATTTTGTCATCCCGGACGGCGTCACGAGCGTCGGATCATCTGTGTTCTATTTTTGCGAAAATCTTACGAGTGTCACCTTTTCCGAAAACGTCACAAACATCGGAGCTCATTTGTTCCTTGAATGTTACAACCTGGACAGCGTGACCTTTGAGAACACGAGTGGATGGACTGTCCAACTTGAAGGACAGACGACGGACGGCACGCCCGTTGACGTCAGCGACCCCGCAGAGAACGAAGAATATTTTGCGAGTACATATAACGAATACATTTGGGTACGCCTTGCATAATCCTTCTTGTCGCACCATCAACCAAACACAAAAGAGCTGCCTGTTGGCAGCTCTTTTGTTGCATATTTTATGGGATGTATCCCCATTTTTGATGCCGGTTACTCCTCAAAGGAGCGGCTGTGGGACGCCTCGCGCAGGAAGCTCTCCTGTGCGTTGACCGCCTCGCCCTCGGCGGGCACGGGATAGTACGCGCCGTCTGAATGCAGCTCGCGTGCCTTGACGTTGTCCGCGAGCATCGTGCGTACGATGTCCTCGATCTCGTCGGCGATCTTCTCGTCCAGCACGGGCGTTGCGATCTCCACGCGCTTGTCGGTGTTGCGCGTCATCAGATCCGCGCTGGAGATATACATGACCCTGTCCTTCCCGCTGCCGAAGCAATAGACGCGGGAGTGCTCCAGAAATCTTCCCACGATGCTGACGACGCGGATATTGTCCGTACGGCCCTCGATACCGGGCACGAGGCAGCAGATGCCGCGGATGACCAGCTCGATTTTGACGCCCGCTTCGCTCGCCGCGGCAAAGCGGTCGATGATCTCCTTATCGGTGAGGGAGTTCATCTTGGCGAGGATCCTGCCCTCTTTGCCCGCTTTTGCCTTTTCGATCTCCCGATCGATGCAGGCGATCAGCCCGCTCTTTAAGGTCTCGGGCGCGACCAGAAGGCGCTGATACTTGAAATCGGTATTGCAGATGGCGACGTTGCGGAAGAACGCGACGGCGTCCTCGCCGATCTTTTTGTCGGACGTGAGAATGTTGAGGTCGGTGTACTGGCGGGAGGTGGACTCGTTATAGTTACCCGTCCCGAGATGGGTGATATAGCTGATCTCGCCGCCGTCCTGCAGGACGATGGAGATGATCTTGGAGTGGACCTTGTAATTGTCCATGCCGTAGATGATCGTGCAGCCCGCCTCCTGCAATTTGTTGGCGAAATAGAGGTTGTTTTCCTCGTCAAAGCGGGCGCACAATTCGATGACGACGGTGACCTGCTTGCCGTTCTCGCTGGCGCGGCACAGAAGCTCCGCGATGCGCGAATGGTGCGCGAGGCGGTAGATGGTGATCATGATGGAGCTGACCCGCTTATCCCGCGCGCACTCCTCCAGCAGATCGACGACGGGCGACATGCTGTCATAGGGATAGGACAGGAACACATCGCGCGAGGAGATGAGTCCGATGAGCGAACTTGCGTTCGACACGCAGGACGGGATCGCCCCCTTGAAGGGCTCGTACTTGAGCTTTACCGCCTTTTCCGCAGGAAGATAGTTCCCGAGCGAGAAGAGGAACTTGTAGTCAAAGTAGCACTCGTCCTCGTAGCAGAACTTTTGATCGAGCTTGATGATCTTGAGCACGAAGTCGGTGAGTTTGCTGCTCTTGTTGTCCGCTTCCAGCCGCACGACCCCCATCCTTGCGCGCGATTCCACCTTGCGCTTCATGACCTCGGTGAAGTCGCGCTCCAGATCGGTATCCTCGATCGCGGTATCGAAGTCGGCATTGCGGGTGACGCGCACCATCAGCTGATCGCTGACCGTATACCCCGTAAAGGCATACTTTGCGCACAGTCGCACGAGCTCTTCCAGGACGATCAGGCGCACCTTTTTTCCCTCTCCGATGCGGTAGAGTCTTTCGAGCGCTGGATTGATGGAGACGACGCCGATCATGCGGCGTCCCTCCTTTTCCAGCTGGCAGATGACGTAGCCGCGCTTGTTTTCAAACTGCATCAGGGGATGCTTGGCATCCAGCACCATCAGCGAGAGAAGGGGCAGGACGCGGCGCATGAAGATCTCGCGGCACTCCATCTCCTGACGGGGCGTCAGCTCGGAGGCGCGCAGAAGTTTTAATCCGCTTGCGGACAGCTCCTTGCGCAGCGTCTTGAAGCACTCGGCGCGCATGCGGTACTGCCGCTTGACGACGTCTGCGATCGCGTCCAGCTGCTGCGCCGCGGTGAGCCTGGTCTTGTTCTCCGTCTCGCCGGGCTCGGTAATGTTCTCGTTGACCAGACTCCCGACGCGTACCATGAAGAATTCGTCCAGGTTGGACGTAAAGATAGACAAAAATTTGCAGCGCTCCAAAAGCGGATTGGTCAGATCCTCCGCCTGGTCCAGAACGCGCTTGTTAAAGAGCAGCCAGCTGTATTCGCGGTTCATGTAGATCTCGCGCATACACTTCTTGGTCGTCTTCTGCGGGATGGTGATGGGTTTGCTCATGGTTTCCTCTTATTCTGCGTTTTTCTTGGGTCTGCCGCGCCGTTTGGGTGCGGACGATTCTTCACTCTTTGCCGCTTGCGCAGGCTCCGCCTTTTTGACTGCCGGCTTTTCTGCCGCGGGCTTCTTTGCCGCAGGTTTTTTGGCTGCGGGCTTCTTTGCAGCCGGCTTGGGCTGCGCCGCTTGCTCCGGAGTTTTCTTAGGTCTGCCGCGACGCCTGGATGCGGGCGCCGAAGATTTTTCGGGCGCGGGACTTTGCGGCGCGTCGGCGGGCTCCGACGCGGGAGGTTCGGGCGCTGCGGGCGCATCGTCGGGCTTGGGCTCTGCAACGAGCATCACGTCCTCCGGAGCTGCCGCCTCCCGCTCGCTTGAAGCGGGCGGAGTGAGCAGGGCGTAATCCCCCTCCTCCCTGCCGTCGAGCACGAGGCGGAGATACCCTTCCTTGACGCCGCTCTCGCTGACGACGATGGTCTCCACGCCGAAGCGCTTGAAGAGCACCTTGAGCGCCACGGCTGCCGCGCCGATGACATACACCTTCTCGGGCGCATTCTTGAGCACGAGGCTGGAGCGATCCGCCCCCTCTAAAAGGCGCTTGACCAGCTTTTTGTACTTCTTGTATTCGATGATCCTGGCGCCCGTGCGATCTGCCTTGGCAAAATCGGCGTAGATATCGTAGATCGCCATCGCCGAAGCGCCCACGAGCACCGCGGTCGCAAACGTGCCCTCCTCGGGAAGGGACGCCGCATCAAACTTCTTCTTTAAGTACTTGCGGATGGACTTGACCTCGTCCTCCGTCGGGTAGATATTGCCGACGAACTTGCGGTTGAGGTCAACGAGCCCGAATTCGAAGCCGAACATCTCCGCCTTCTCCGACTTGGAGAGGTCACAGATCTCGATGGACTTGCCGCCCAGGTCGATGAGGACGGCACGGTCATACGAACGGTAGGAGAGGTTTGCGATGTAGTCGCAGTACGCCTCCGTCGGCTCGTCGATGAAGTTGATCGTAAGCCCCGTCTTTTCGTGCACGAAGGCTGCGATCTGTTCGCTGTTCGCGACGTGCCGGAGCGCCGCGGTGGAGATGACGTAGCAGCGCTGCGCGCCCTCGGCGCAGGCGACCGCCTTCATGTGATCGAGCAGCGCGGCGAGCTTCTCCATGCCGCGTGCAGAGAGCTTGTCGCCCTCGAGATAGTGCGTCAGGCTGAGCGCCGCGCGCTCCTTAAATACGACCTCATTGGTGCCGCCGTTCGCCGCGACGACCATAGAAATGCTGCTGGAACTGACGTCAATGACAGAATATTTCATAATTCCTCCCGTAACCTTTCCTCTATTTTACGCCCTGTCGCCGAAAGAAATGCCGATACCGCGCGCAAGAGCGACTTCCTCGCCCTGCGGATCGACAAACTTGTACTTCCCGGCGATGTCCGGGAGGGCATTGAAAGTGATCTTGTTGCCGATGACCGCCGCCGTCACGCCGAACCTTCCCTCGGCGGCGAGCTTTGCTGCATACGCGCCGAGGCGGGTGCACAGCAGCCGGTCATACGCGCACGGCGTTCCGCCGCGCTGCAGATACCCCAGGACGGAGTAGCGCGTCTCCTGCCCCGTGCGCGCGCCGATGACCTCGGCGAGGTGACGGGTGACGGTCGCCTCCCCCTGTTCGGGGCGCACGAACACGCGCTCCTCCTTCTTAAAGCGCGCCTCGCTGTCGAGCACCGCGCCCTCCGCAACGGCGATCATCGTGTACGTCTCGCCCGCGGCGATGCGCGCACCCACAAAGTCGCACACGGCGTCCAGATTGAAGGGGATCTCGGGAATGAGGATCATGTGCGCGCCCGCAGCGATGCCCGAGTACAGTGTCAGCCAACCCGCCTTGTTGCCCATGACCTCCACGAGCATGATGCGCGAGTGGCTCCTGGTCGTCGTCTCGATGCGGTCAAATGCGTCGGTGACGACCTCGACCGCCGTCTGAAAGCCGAACGTGACGTCCGTGCCGAAGATATCGTTGTCGATGGTCTTGGGAACGCCGATGACGTTACAACCCTCCATAGACAGAAG
This sequence comes from Candidatus Gallimonas intestinigallinarum, assembly GCA_019116405.1. The sequence continues at coordinate 8,652 of DXBS01000075.1, forward strand.
CGCCGCCGTCTTGTGCGTGCCCGCGCCGCCCAGCGTGAACAGGCAGTCCAGCCCCATCTTTTTATAGTTTGTGAGCATCTTGGAAAGGCGGGTGCCGCCCTCTTCGGGGACGGTCATGCGCTTGAAGGGCGTGCGGCGGGTGCGAAGGACCGTGCCCCCCTCCGTCAGAAGCCCTTCAAAGTCCTCCCGCTTCATGGGATAGCTCTCGCCGCGGATGAGTCCCGCATACCCCTCGGGAATCCCCACGATCTCTGCGTTTTTGACGTTGCTTAAAAGATACAACCCGATCGAACGGATGACTGCATTGAGTCCCGCGCAGTCCCCTCCGCTCGTCAAAATGCCAAATTTCATACCATTTCCTCCGTAAAATATTGTACAACCTTCCGCCCGCCTTGTCAAGGCGTCCTGTGAAGTTATGCCGCCCGAAATTGTAATAAAATTGTAAAAAAAAAGGAGACCGTGTGGGTCTCCTGTGCATTTCAGTCTTTCAGGTATGTTTTGAGCGCCTCTGCTCTGTCCGTGCGCTCCCAGGAAAAGCCGCTTCTGCCGAAGTGCCCGTATGCCGCCGTCGCGCGGAAGCCCGGCTTGCGCAGTCCCAGCGTCTCGATGATCGCCGCGGGGCGCAGATCGAACTCCTTTTGCACGATATCCGCGATGACATCGTCCGCAAGCTTGCCCGTGCCGTATGTCTCGACAAATACGGAGACGGGGTGCGCGACGCCGATCGCGTAGGCGAGCTGAAGCTCCATCTCGTCCGCGATGCCCGCCGCCACAATGTTCTTGCAGATATAGCGCGCAAGATACGCGGCGCTGCGGTCCACCTTGGTCGCATCCTTGCCCGAGAACGCGCCGCCGCCGTGCGGGCAGCGCCCGCCGTAGGTGTCGACGACGATCTTCCTGCCCGTCAGCCCCGAGTCCCCCTCCGGACCGCCGATGACGAACTTGCCCGTCGGGTTGATGAGGATCTTGGTCTTTTCGTCGAGCAGCTGCGCGGGAATGACCGCCCCGATGACGTACTTCTTCATGTCGGCGGCGATCTGCGCCTGCGGGGCCTCCTCGGCGTGCTGGGTGGAGACGACCACCGTATCCACGCGCACGGGCGTTCTTCCCTCGTACTCGACGGTGACCTGCGTCTTGCCGTCGGGACGCAGGTAGGACAGTGTCCCGTCCTTGCGCACCTCGGTGAGGCGGGCGGCAAGCTTGTGCGCGAGCATGATGGGAAGGGGCATGAGCTCCTCCGTCTCGCGGCAGGCATAGCCGAACATCATGCCCTGGTCGCCCGCGCCGATCGCATCATAGCCTTCCCCGCCCGCCTTCATCTCGGCGGAGGCGTCCACGCCCAGCGCGATATCGGGCGACTGCCCGTGGATGAGGGTGATGATGCGGCACTTGTCATAGGCGAAATCGCCCGCATCGTAGCCGATCTCGCGGATGACGCGGCGCGCCACCTGCTCATAGTCGACGTGAGCGCGGCTGGTGACCTCGCCCGTTAAAAACAGCGTATTGTACGCCGCGCAGCACTCCACCGCCGCGCGGGACATGGGATCCTCTTGGAGAAGCTCGTCAAGAATCGCATCCGCAATGTTATCGCAAACCTTATCGGGGTGACCTTCGGTCACGCTCTCACTCGTAAAAAATCTTTTCATATCCCGCACATTATAATACGCGCGCGCGAAATTGTCAATAAAAAGCGACGGGAAACCTGGTTGCTTTTTGCGCGCGGACATGATATACTCTTGCTATGCAATGTCAACTCTGTCCCGTCGGCTGCGGCGCGGACCGCCCCGCACGGGCGGGCGCCTGCGGCGTGAAGGCGCTCACCGTCGCCAAATACTATCTTCACCCCTATGAGGAGCCGCCCATCTCCCACAAAAACGGAAGCGGGACGGTGTTCTTCGGCGGGTGTTCCTTAAAATGCGTCTTTTGTCAAAATTACGAGGTCTCGCGCGCAGAACGAGGCAAGGCGGTGAGCCCCAAAGAGCTTGCGGACATCTTTGTGAAGCTCGAGGAGATGGGCGCAGACAATATCAACCTCGTCACGCCCGACCATGTCTCCGATCTCGTCGCCGAGGCGCTCAGCTATCGCAAGCCCGCGATCCCTGTCGTGTACAACTCAAGCGGGTACTGCCGCGTGGAGGCGTTGGAGCAGATCGCGCCCTATATCGATATCTGGCTGCCCGACTGCAAATTTGTCTCGCCCGATCTTGCCGCGCGCTACACGGGGCGGCGCGACTACTTCGACTACGCCGCCCGCGCCATTGCCTATATGGCAAAAAAGCCGCTCGTTTGGCGGGAGGACGGAAAACTCCTCTCAGGCATCATCGTGCGGCACCTCATTCTGCCCGCGTGCACCTCGGACAGTCTGCGCGTTCTGGACTTTCTGCATGAGGCCCTGCCTGAGGACGTCCCTCTCTCGCTCATGCGCCAGTACACGCCCATGGGCGACATTGCCCGCTTCCCGGAGCTGCAGCGCACGATCACGGCGCGCGAATACCGCCGCGTGCGCGACTACGCCGAGCAACTCGGCTTTCCCCTCTTTACGCAGGAAAAGGCGAGCGCGGACAGGACATTCATCCCCGACTGGGATTTCTGAACGCCCCCAAAACCAAAGGGCGCCCGCGCGCACGGCTATTCCCCGGAGATCTCCTGCAGGAGCCGGACCAGTTTTTCCGTGAGTTTTCCGCACTTGGCGGGCGGCGCGCTCTTTAGCCGTTCGCGCAGCCGCTCCGCCCTCTCGATCTTATTTTTCACACTACAAGCGTTTGCAAACAGGATAAAAGTATGCTCGTTACCTTTGAAAACGTCACCTTCGGCTATATCGGCGTCCCCGTCGTCAGGGACGTCAGCTTTACCATTCACGAAAAGGAGCGCGTCGGGCTGCTCGGCGGCAACGGCGAGGGCAAGACGACGCTATTAAAGCTCCTCACGGGCGAACTGACCCCGGATGCGGGGAGCGTCATCAGAAAGAGCGCGCTGCAGCTTGGCTACTTAGAGCAGAGCGGCGGATTTTCCTCCGAGGCGACCGTCTACGGCGCAATGGAGGAGGTGTTCGAAGAGGACAAGCAGCTCATCGCGCGCCTGCGGGACACGGAGCAGCAGATGGCGACCGCCGACGAAGCGGAAATGCGCGTCCTCGCCGCGCGGGCGGAGAGCCTGAACAGGCGCATCGCCGCACGCGATTCCTACCACTTTGACGTGCGCATCAAGACGGTGCTCGGCGGCATGGGGTTCGGGAACATGTTCTCCCAGAAGGTGAGCACCATGTCGGGCGGGGAGCGCACCAAGCTCAAGCTGTGCCGTCTGCTCTTAGAGGAGCCCGAACTGCTCATTCTCGACGAGCCGACCAACCACCTGGACGTCTCCACCCTCTTCTGGCTGGAGGACTACCTCGCCTCCTACAAGGGCGCGCTGCTCCTCGTCTCGCACGACAGATACTTTTTGGATCGCCTCACGACGCGCACCTTAGAGCTGGAGCGCGGCGTGCTGACCTCGTACAAGGGCGGCTATTCGCAGTACCGCGTCCTGCGCGAGGAAAAGCGCAAGGAGGAAGAGCGGCTGTACGAGAGGCAGTGCGAGGAGATCGCCAAACTGCAGGACTTCGTCGATCGGCACATCGTGCGCGCGACGTCCGCCTCGGCGGCGCAGAGCCGCGTCAAGCAGTTGGAGCGCATGGAGCGCCTCGAAAAGCCTGTGCCGCCCAAAAAGCCGCCCCGCTTCCGCTTTACCTTCGATGATCAGCCTTACGAGTGCATCCTGCGCGCCGAGCACTTTGACCTGAAAGCGGACGAAAAGCTGCTCCTTCATGACGCCTCTTTCACCCTGATGCGCGGGCAGAAGTGCGCGCTGCTCGGCGACAACGGCACGGGGAAAAGTACGCTCCTTAAGTATCTCCTTTCGGGGGACGCGCGCATCGCGATCGGGCGGTATGCAAAAATCGCCTACTACGATCAGGAAAACGCACAGCTCGACCCCGCCGACCGCGTCCTCGACGCCTTCTGGGGAGTGCACCGCGATCTCTCGCAGACGGAGGCACGCGCACTCCTTGCGCAGGCGGGGCTTATCGCCGAGGACATGGACAAGACGGTCGCAGAACTTTCGGGCGGGCTGAAGGCAAAACTTGCGCTCGCCATGCTGGAGGCGGAGCGCGGCAACGTGCTCGTTTTAGACGAGCCGACCAACCACCTCGATCTGCCGGCGCGCGAGTCACTGGAAGCGGCGCTCAAGGAGTTTGAAGGGACCATCCTCTTCGTCTCACACGACCGGCGGTTTGTGGAGTCGGTCGCAAACAGCGTGGTCGTCATCGAAGGCGGGGCGCTTCACCCCTTTGCGGGCGGCTATCAGGACTACCTTGCCTGGCAGAAGGCGCAAAAAACGCAGGACGTACCCCGCGAAAGTGCGCCAAAGGCGGCGAGCGAGGGGTACCGTTCCAAGGAGGAACGCGCGCGGGAGGCACAGCGGCGCAACCGCGTGCGCGCCATCGAACAGGAGCTTGCCGCCCTCGAAGAGGAGGACGCGGCGCTTTCCGAGGAGCTCCTCACCTGCGGCAGGGACTATGTCCGCGCGCAGCAGATCGCGGCGCGGCAGACGGAGATCGCCGCCAAAAGCGATGCGCTCTACGAGGAATACGGCACGCTCATCGATTAAAAGGCATGAAAAAATCCCCGCGCGGGGGATTTCTTCGGAGAGATGATAAATGACGCTTTATTCCATTATTCGATGGCAATCGACTTGGAAGCGATCTTCTTGGGCTCTTCCTTGGGAACAGTCAGTTGCAGCATGCCGTTCTCGTACTTTGCCTTGACGTTCTCTTCCTCGACCTTGTCGCCGACGTAGTAACTTCTCTGGCAGGAAACGCGGCACTCTCTGCGCAGGTACTTAGGGGTATCCTTCCCCTCTTCTTCCTTTTCATTCTTCTCTGCGCTGACAGTCAGATAGCCGTTTTCAAGCGAGACTTTGATCTCGTCCTTCTTGAAGCCGGGCATCTCAATGGAGAGCTGGTAATCCTTATCCGTTTCCTTGATGTCGGTACGCATGCTGTCGAGCTGTTCATCATAGAACATGGGCTTGAAGAAGTCCTCGAACACGTCGAACACATCGCCACTATTTCTCTTCTGCAAATACGTTTTCATAACCAAAACTCCTTTGTTGCCTCCCCTTCGGAGGTCATATATATTATACCGCACCACAAACTCTGTTAAACGACAAACAAACTTTTTTTGAAAAAAATTTTTTGGAGGCAGGTTATCATGAGCAGCAAACAAATCGCCATTGTGACGGGCGCATCGTCGGGCATCGGAAGGCGCATCGCCCGGGGACTGCCCGCGCGCTATTCCCTGGACGAACTTTGGGTGATCGCCCGCAGCGGAGACAAGCTGCGTGCACTCCGGGAGGAGCTGAGCATCCCCGTACGCGCCCTCCCCTTTGACCTGACAAAGGAGGAGAGCATCTCTGCTCTTCGCACGCTCCTGAAGGAGGAACAGCCCGCAATCAAAGTGCTTGTCAATGCGAGCGGCTACGGCAAGTTCGAGCGCTTTGACCGCATCGCCGAGACGGACGCCGCGGGCATGGTCGAGCTCAACTGCCGCGCCCTGACCCTTGTGATGCAGGCAGCGCTCCCCTACTGCCAAAAGGGCAGCATTGTCGTGAACATTGCAAGCGTCGCCGCCTTTCAGCCCGTGCCCTTCGGGGCGGAGTACGCCGCGACCAAAGCGTATGTGCTCGCCCTCTCGCGCGCCGTCAACAAAGAACTGCGTCCCCGCGGCATCCGCGTGCTCGCCGTCTGCCCCTACTGGACCAAGACTGACTTCTTTGACCGCGCGAACGGCGACAACGTCATCACGCACTTTGACTGCATGTACGACCCCGCCTTTATCGCAGAAAAGACCTTCCGCGCGATGAAGAAGAAAAAGGACTATGTGGTGCCCGGGTTTGTGGCAAAGGCGACGCACGCACTCACCAAGCTGTTGCCCCATTCCCTCGTCATGCGCGTCTTTCTCATGCAGCAGCACTTAAACAATAAGTGACATGGAACTCCGAAGTCAAAACAGCGCGCCCGCCGTCCAAGTTTGGACGGCGGGCGCGCCTTCCTATATCAACAAAAATATTCTCCATCGCGGCGTCAGAATTTCGGGTCCCGCGCATAGAAACACTCGCACGTTTCGATGCAGACGCAGCCCAGCACGCCGCTCTTGGAGGTCATCATGTCCAGATGGATCTTGCGATAATCGGCGATCGTGCCCCTTTTCTGGGCGTTGCGCGGATAAAACAAGATCTCGTCCCTGCCCGTCAGATAGCGCACGGGCGTATGTCCGTACAGGATGCACTTCTCGCTCTTGGGAAGGACGTCGGGATCCTTGAACCTTCTGTCATAGACGAGCTGTTCGGGGATCGCCTGCTGCAGCGGGAGAAGCGTTCCGTCCGCGCGCAGGGGGAGCCCGGAGTGCACGCCGATCCAGTCCTCCCGCTCGAGAAAGAACGGGAGCGCTTCCAGACGGTCCACGATGTCCCAATCGAGCAGATGTCCGTCCGAAAAATAGGCGCGCAGCTTTTGCAACACGCCGTCATAGTCCGCCGTGCGCTGCATCAGGCCCTGATAGTATTTGAGAAAGTCATACTCATGATTGCCCACGATACACACGGCGTTGGGCAGCGTAAACAGAAGGTTGGCAAGACGGACGCTCTCCGGGCCCTTGTCGATGAAGTCGCCCAAAACATAGAGGGTGTCCCTTTCGCAAAATTTGATTTTCTCCAGCAGGCGGCATACGACGCCGTAACAGCCGTGCGGATCGGAAAGACAGTATTGCATGACAAAATCATACCACATTCCCGCACATTTGACAAGGAAAACCCGCCGTCCTTTCGGACGGCGGGCACGCTTCTTCAGAAATTATCGCGAAGTCCCAGAAAATAGTCGGCGGAGACGCCGTAGGCAAGCGACATGCGCCTGAGCGCATCATAGCCGGGGCTTGCCTTGCCGCTCAGCCACTCGCTCACCTGACTCTGCTTGACCCCGACCGCCCTCGCGAACGCGGTCTGCGTCAGCCCCTTTAGTGTCAGAAATTCCCGCAGAATTTCCGCAAACGTCGTCTCCATACCGACAGTATATAGAAATTTCTATATTTCTGCTTGACATATAGAATATTCTATGCTACAGTTTTAACAATTTACTCTTCGTAGGATGAAATACCGAGTGTTCAAAAGAAGATATTATAGCATAGATGGTCAGTTCAAGCTAAAGTATTTACTGAAGGAAAAACAAATCACCTTAGAAGAATACAACGTTCAATGCAAGCAATTATGCGTGAAGCCAAGGAAAATTCATCAAACAATAGACCATTTGATCTGGCTGAGCATCTTATTGGAGCAGCATCAACTGGAGCGGGAAGAATTTGAAAGGGCAAAGAGGCAATGCCTGAAATAGGAAAGCGCGGCGGCGGACAAAATGTCCGCCGCCGCGCCGTCATCTTAAAACAACGTCGATAAAAAGTCGGGATTGAGAATGAGATAGATGGCACCGAGCACCGCAAGGTGCGCAGGATAAAAGACGTAAAACAGCCCCTTTAAGTTATGTTTTCCGCGCTGTCCGCTGTAGCAGGCAATGAGGATGATCGACGCAAGACAGAAAAACTGCACGCCGCCGAGGACGAGGGAGAGCGCGATCAGCCACACAAAAAAGGATAAAAACACCGTGACGGGCGTATAGATCGACGTGAGCGCACCCTTTGCGCCAAACGAGCCAAAGTCCAATAGGCGCACGGTGACGGGAAGCAGTACGCCCATGATGCCGTAATCGATCTCGATGCCCGAAAAACAGCAGATGCCCACCGCAAGCGCGAGGGCGGCAAGGAGCGCGAAGGAGAAGCCGACGATTTTGCCCTGTTCGCGGCGGAAAATGCTCTTTTTAAGCGCGTCCAGCGCGTAGATGATGAGCGAGGAGAGCGAGAGCGTGATGAGGATATTGCCCTGCAGCTTTCCTTCGGCAAAGCTTATGACGGCGCTCGTGACAAGTCCCAGCCCGAGGATGAGCAGGAAGCGGCGCAGCTTGTGTTTGGAATAAAAACAGCCTTCCGCGAACGTGAAGGCGAACAGCGGCATGGCGATCCTGCCGATGATGCGCAAAAAGACCATATCGGGGAGCAGAATCATCCCGACATGGTCAATGAGCATGGTGATACAAGCGACGATCTTGAGCTGATTGCCGCTGATCCATCCGCGATAGAACGTCCCGTCCGTCATGTCAGGACCGCATCAGCGGATGAAGTTGGTCTGATGGGTGCGCTCCATGGCGGGCGCCTCGATGCCTGCCTTCCTGCCCGCTTCGAAGCACTTGAGCATGTACGCCATGTTCCTTGCGAGGTTGCGCATGGTCTGCATGCCCTCCTCGTCCTGCCGCACTTCGTCGGGCGTCTTGCCGTACACCATGTTCCAGTAGGTGGACGAGACGACGGGCATGCCCGTGATGCCGAAGTACTTGTTGATGACGTCAAAGGAAGCCGCCGTACCGCCCCTGCGCGCGGAGACGACGGATGCACCCGGCTTGCCCGCAAACGCATAGCCGCCCGCATAGAACGCGCGGTCCAGAACGGACTGGACGCGTCCCGAGTGGTGCGCATAGTAGACGGGTGAGCCGAACACGAAGCCGTCCGCGCCCTTTGCCTTCTCGATGAGCTCGTTGGCAACGTCGTCAAAGACACACTTACCGCCGTTCTCCCTGCACTTCATGCAGGCGATGCAGTCCTGCACTGGCTTTGTGCCAAGCTGGAAGATCTCCGTTTCGATCCCCTCCTGCTCCAGAATGCGCGCCACTTCCGAAAGCGCCGTATAGGTGCAGCCCTTTGCGCGCGGGCTGCCGTTGACAAGCAATACCTTCATAGCTTCTCCTTACAAACTCTGCACGAAGATATTGCGGATATCTTCCTTGGTCAGCACCTTATAGCCGCCCTGCATGACGAGCGTGCTCTCGACGAGCCCGTCCACCATCTCCGGCGTGGCGCCGAGGTCGGTAATGTTCATGACGAGCCCGATGGACTTCATCCACGCCTCCATTTTTGTCAGCCCCTCGCTTGCAACGGCCTCCTGCGACTTGCCCGCGGGATCGACGCCCCAGACCGCGACCGCATAGCGCGCGAACTTGGCAAGCCCGTAGGGCATGATGAGGCGGTAATAGGGCATGGAGACGGCGGCAAGCGTCATACCGTGCGTCGCGTCCGTGTGCGCGCCCACCGCCTGACCGAGCATGTGCACTTCCCAGTCGGTATCCTTGCCCTTGGCGATGAAGGTATTGAGCGCCCAGGTCGCCGTCCACATGATATTGCTGCGCGCCTCGTAGTCGGCAGGATCTTTCACCGCGATGCGGCTGGAATGGATGACCGAGCGCATCAGCCCCTCCGAAAGGTAGTCGCTGGTGTTGTCGTCCGTGCCCGAGAAGTACTGCTCGCAAATATGGTTGAAGATATCGTAGATGC
>DXBS01000076.1 GCA_019116405.1 Candidatus Gallimonas intestinigallinarum
CAAGATCGGCCTGTTCGGCGGCGCGGGCGTGGGCAAGACGGTGCTCATTCAGGAGCTCATCCACAATATCGCCGTCGAGCACGGGGGCTACTCCATCTTTACGGGCGTCGGCGAAAGAAGCCGCGAGGGCAACGATCTGTGGACGGAGATGGGCGCAAGCGGCGTCAAGGAGAAAACGGCGCTCGTGTTCGGACAGATGAACGAGGCGCCCGGCGTGAGAATGCGCGTCGCCCTGACGGGGCTGACGATGGCGGAGTACTTCCGCGACCGCGAAAACAAGGACGTGCTGCTGTTCATCGACAACATTTTCCGCTTTGTGCAGGCGGGCAGCGAGGTCTCCACGCTCCTCGGGCGCATGCCCTCGGCGGTCGGCTATCAGCCCACGCTTGCGCAGGAGATGGGCGCGCTGCAGGAGCGCATCGCCTCGACGCGCAACGGCTCCGTCACCAGCGTGCAGGCGGTGTACGTCCCCGCGGACGACCTCACCGACCCCGCGCCCGCGACGACCTTTTCCCACCTCGATGCGACCACGGTGCTCTCCCGCCGCATCGCCGAGCAGGGTATCTATCCCGCCGTCGACCCGCTGGAGTCCACCTCGCGCATCCTTGAGGCGGACGTCGTGGGCGACGAGCACTATGCGATCGCGCGCAAGGTGCAGGAGACGCTGCAAAAGTACAAAGAACTGCAGGATATCATCGCCATTCTCGGCATGGACGAGCTGAGCGAGGCGGACAAGACCATCGTCTACCGCGCGAGAAAGGTGCAGCGGTTTTTGTCCCAACCCATGTTTGTGGCAGAGAAATTCACGGGCGTTCCGGGCGCGTACGTTCCCATCCGGGAGACGCTGCGCGGCTTCAAGGCGATCGTCTCGGGCGAGACGGACGATCTGCCCGAGGCGGCGTTCTTCAACGTGGGCACGCTGGACGACGTGTACGCCAAGGCAAAACGGCTCAAGGAAGGCGCGGTATGAACTTCCCTCTGCATGTACTGGCGGCAGACAGCCCCTTCTATGAGGGGGAATGCCAGTCTCTCGTCGTGCCGACGCTGGACGGGCAGTACGGCGTACAGGCGGGACACTGCAACACCATCTGCGCAATCGTCCCCGGCACGCTCACCTATCGAACGCCCGACGGCGAGACGCACCCCGCCGCCGTCGCCGCGGGCATCATGAAGATCGAAAAGGGCGAGGTGCTCGTTCTTGTGGACTCCGCGCTCCGCCCCGAGGACGTGGACGAAGTGCGCCAGCGCCGCGCCGCCGACGAGGCGAAGGAAGCTCTGCTGCAAAAGCGGAGCATCGAGGAATACCACGCCGCACAGGCACGGCTTGCCCGCGCCCTCGCACGGCTCAACGTCAAACATAAATACGGCAGATGACCCGATTGCGCCGCCGCGGAACTCCGCGGCGGCGCTTCGATTTTAGGCTTCCCTGAAAATCCGCAGGGTTTTTAGGGGAGGTGGATTGCCGAAGGCAAGACGGAAGGGTGCGCAGCAGACGAAGGGGTGCGACGAAGGGGGCAGGAGAAAAGCAAAAAGAGGCGCGCCGCGCCTCTTTTTGCATTCCGTAAAATATTCTAAAATTGAATTTCGTTATTATGGCTGTGTCTATGGCTCCGTCGTAAGCGTTACTTCGTCAGGCATGAGATTAATACTGCCACTTGCTGTTGTACCCGCTCCTTCACTTCCATCAATGTAAAAGGGATCCCACCAGTCCCCAACAGTCATCACATCACCGTTTGAATCATAAGCAACACCATAGCGGATGTTATTGCCGACATGCTCCGTCAGAACGTCGCCGATGGCTATGCCGTTTATACCGTCATGTTCGTCCGAAGTTCCGATCGATCGCACTGTTCCGCTGAACGTCCCGCCGATAATGGCAACGTTGTTATACGGCCCCGTGCTCCAAGGGTTATCTGCAAAAAAGAAACCATAGCTTCCTGCGCCTGTTCCTGTAAACGTACCGCCTTCAATCAGCAATCCGTCATTTGCATTCTCACCGTCAACTTCATAATAAATGCCATATCTTTCGCCCTTAAACGTGCCGCCGGAAATGACAGCAGCATGCACCGCATTTAATGCTGCATGAAACCAGACTGCAGCAGTGCTACCTGAGATAGCAGCTTTGTCAGAAATCTTCAAAGCGTTCTCAACAGTCAGCGCTTGGTTGACATATATGCCGTAGGTCGCCCGGGTCGTTGTTCCTCCCGACGTAATTTCGCCGATCGTGCCGCCCGTAACATTGATATTAACACTTCCGCCCCAATAATTATAATAAATTCCGTTCGTCGTGCCTGTAACTGTACCCCCACTTATATTGATTGAGTTTTCTGCAACTCCAACGATATTATCGGCTACTTGCAGACCGGTAGGCCCACCCTTGATTTCAGCACTACCCTCCAGAGTGAAAATATCCATCCCGCACGAATACCAAACGCCATATTCAGTCCCTTCAAATGTGCCCGCAGAAATTTTGATTTCGGATCCTCGCTCCTTATCCGTTGTATAGAGCAAATCATCCTGCACGGATAACGCAGCTCTATTCCCTGCCGCATTTGAAACTGAAACTGCACCGTCAAATGTCACGTCCACAAAACGGAATACACTAATCACGTCTGCGTCATATCCCTCAAACGTGCCACTGTGGATCACCACCCGCGGGCGGTCAGCAGCGTCTGTTACCGGAATGCCATAAAACGATGCCGCACTGTTGACTCTATCCGTGTTATCTTTCTCCCCAAAATTACCACCATTGATTGTAACGGTCAAATTTTTTCCCATTACATTAAGGCCATAGGAAACGCCCGGCCCTACCGTGCCACTGCCACTAGTTGTGACGGTATTTCCGATAAACGTTCCGTTATTGATCGTCACTTCATTTTGCGAATCACCTGTATTGCGTACCAAAATGCCGTTGCCATGGGCTGCTGTATAGCTACCGCCATTCACCGTCAGGTTTCCGCCACTGACCTCTACCGCATGCCCGCCCGTCTCGCTTTGGCTATAGGCCCACGCATTATTCACATACTGTTTGTCCGAAAAAACCGACTGCCCGGTTGTTGTAACAGTAGGCTCCTCATCGGAAGTTTGACTGCCCAGCGTCACAGTGCCGCCC
>DXBS01000077.1 GCA_019116405.1 Candidatus Gallimonas intestinigallinarum
GCAGCATAAAGTCCGCCCACGGCCACACAAAGGACGTGAGCGCCGTGTAGACGATCATCGGCTTTGCAAGCGGCAGCGTGATGGAGACAAAGACGCGGAAATCGCTTGCTCCGTCCAGCGTGGCGGCATCGTAGATGGTGCTCGGAATGGTATCGAAAAACCCCTTCTGCACGAGAAATCCCATCGTGGAACCGCTGCTGTACAAAAGAACGAGCCCCCAAAGATTGTTGATGAGGTGCAGCTGCGTCATGATGACGAACAGCGCCGTCATGTTCATGAAGTTGGGGAAGATGCCAAGAATGAGCGTCGCCTTCATCATTGCCTTGCGGCTCTTGAAGCGGTAGCGCGAAATGGTGTAAGCCACCGCGATGACCAGAAAGGTCGAGATAACGCAGCTTACCGCGGCGACGAACAGAGTGTTGCCGAACCAGCGCGGATAATCGTACTTTGCGACCTCCGTAAACAGGCGGCGGAAGGTATCGAAACTGTACGCCTGCGGAAAAAAGCCGTCCAGCGTCAAAAGATCCCCTTCCGCATTGAATGCGGACAGCACGAGCCAAACGCATGGAAAGGCAAAGATAAAGCTGACGAACAGCACGAGAAGATAGACAAGCGCCGTTTTCACCGCCTTTTCGGGACGGATGTGTATTTTCTTCGTCATCGGTACGTATCCTCCTTTTTATAGGCGGGCGAGGTCACATACGCGATCAGCGAGAAGATCGCCATGAACGCAAACAGGATGAGGCTCAAAGCCGATCCGAGCGAATACAGCCTGTTTTCCACCGTGAGATTGTACATCCAGTTGATGAGGAGGTCGGAGCTGTTCGCATTGAAGTATCCCGGCGCATACACCGTTTCGGGGCGCAGGAAATAGAAGATGCTGAAATTGTTGAACTGATTGATGAACGTACTGATGATGACGGGCGTCGTGGCAAACAGTACAAACGGGAGCGTGAGGTACCAGAACTGCTGAAAGGCGTTCGCGCCGTCCAGCCGCGCAGCCTCGTAGGTATCCTTGCTCACATTGGACAGGATGCCCGTTGCCAGAAACATGACAGAGGGCACGCCCACCCATGCGCAGCAGAAAAATCCCAACAGCCGCAGCGACCACTTGGAGTCGTAGGAAATGATCGTAAAATTTTCGGAGACCCAGCCCCAGTCCTTCAGCAGTCCGACGATGGGTCCGCTGTCACAGAACATGAAGTAGAACCCCGTCAGCGTGATAAAGCTGGGAATGGCATAGGCAAACATGGGAAACACCCGCCAGAAGCGCTTGAATTTCAGACATTTTGCATTGTACAAAAGTGCCAGCCCCAGTCCGCCGAAATACACCAGAAAGGTAGAACCGACCGCCCACAGGATATTCCAGGCGAGGATCTTGCCAATCGTGCCGATATATTCGCTCATCGTGAAGATGACGCGGAAACTCTGAAACCCCGTCCAGCTGACCAGCCGCGGCGGAACGATCTCGCCGCCGTAGTTGGTGAACGCGACGAGCGCCGTGAACACGATGGGCATGATGTTGAAGATGCAGACGAACACAAGGGGCAGCGTGAGCGTGAGAAAGTAAAACTTTTTGTTGAGCAGCGTCTGACAGCTCTCGAAAAAATTCCTGACGCGGTTGCCCTTTGCCATCTCGCGCGTCGTATAGATCACATCCTTGATGTTCGCATAGTACGCGAGTGCAAACAGGAGCACGAGAAAGACCGTCGTGATCCCCCACGCCAACATGGAGATGGAGTTATCCCCCTCGATGCCCATAATGGGTACGCCCTCCGTCGTACCGAGCGTAAACAGACCAATGATATTATCCACGCCCGCAAAGACAAGAAAGAGAATAAATCCGAACTCCAGGAGCATGAGCAGCGCACCCTTGATGAACTGACGGCAGAACATTTGCCCCAGCCCCATGAATGCGCAACTCAGTTTCACCTGATAGGGAGAGAATACGCTCTCCCCTTTCGGCTTTTTTACCGCTTCCATCGTGCCCCTCCTTACGAGATATCGCCGACTGCCATTGCGGAGCGGATGTCCTCCACCAGTTTATCAAGCGCCCCTTTCAACGACTCCGCCGTCGTATACACGGGCGTCTCGCGCGTCGTGTTGTCCGTTGCGACGTCGTTGAACAGGGAGGAGAGCGGATCCCAGATATACTGCGTATCGCGCGTGGAGGGCATCATATAGATGAGCCCTTCTGAAACGCGCCCGCTCAGGATCTCGGAGACCCCGCCGAGTTCTTCGGCAAGATCGGTGCGCGCGGGAACGGCGCCGAGCGCCTCGCTCCGCCACTTGAGATTTTCATATTCGGAGACGAACTTCACAAAGGCAAGGCTCGCCTTCGGGTACTTTGTATAGGAACTGATGCCGAAGGCGTTGACGCCGCCCATCGTCGTCGGCGCGAACGTCTCCTCCTCGATATCGGTCAGTTCTTTGGTGATGTCCCCGTCCTTGGGAAGTCGCGGCGGCGCGACAACGACCAGATTTTCCTTTGCCGCCGCCTCCGCCTCTTCCTGTGCCATGCCTTCGCGCACATAGGTCGCGGTGAGATTTTCCTGAAAGGTCGTCAGCCAGTCGGGCGTACCGATCGTGCAGAACGCCGTGCCCGCGGAATTGGTGAGATAGGTCGCCACCTGCGTGGTCGCATTCTGCGAGATACAGGTGGAACCGAGCACGCCCGCAAGATCGCGGAACAGATTGAGCCCCACCTCGGCGCCGTCGGCATTGAGTCCGATATCGTCATGCGTATCGCCGAACACATAGGCGCCGAAGGACAGCAGATAGCCCGTGTTGAAGTACTGATCGACAAGCGACATATACAGCCCGTATCTGTCGCCGTTCGATTCCTGCCTGATCTGACTGCTGTAGGCGTACAGGTCGTTCATGGTCTCCACCATGTCGGGAACGCCGTTTTTATTGTCGTCCCACTCGCTCTCCCAGTTATCGGGCAGCAAGTCCTTGCGATAGGTGAGCACGGTGGACTGCTGCGCGACGGGCATGCCGTAATACAGATCAAGCCCATATGTCTCCAGCCGGTAGACGTCCATGACCGTCTGCGGAATGTTGGCGATCTCCAGCCCCTCCGTGGGCAGCGGCAGCACATGCCCGCCCTCGGCATAGCGCATGAGCATATCGTTCGCCTGATAGAGCACATCGGGACCATACCCGTCCGGTCCGTTCTGCTCAAGATCGACATACTGATCCATGTTTGCGTCGACCGCGTTGACGTTGTACTCTGCATACCGCTCGTTGAAGGCGTCGAGCACCTCCTGCAAATGCCCCGTTTCGATCGCCATCTGATTGTCGAGCACGCGGATGGTGGCGTTCTGCTCGATCTCGCCGTCGAACTTCGCCATCAGTTCGTCGTATGTAAACGTTCCGCCTCCCGTGCGCTCTCCGCACGCAGAAAGGCCGACCGTCACCACCGCAAAAGCAAGACCCACGCACAAAAATTTTGTCCTCTTCATGACCTTTCCTCCTTCTCAAAGATCGCAAAACGATGCGATCTTATCTCATGATAACAGTTCCGCCATGCAAATGTCAATGTCCCGCCGCTGAAATTGACGGCAAGCACGAGCTTTTCCCGCTCGACGACGAGCAGTCCTCCCTGCGTGTACAGGCGGACACTGCCGTCTATCTTTTCCCGTCTGAGCGTTGCAAGCATGCGGACGGTCTCCTGTAAGTCCATGTCCCAGTGCGCCTCATTCCAGTCAAAGGTGCGGCGGGAATCGGGTTCGTATTCCCCGATCATGCCGATCTCCGTGCCGTAGCAGATGCAGGGCATGCCCGGGAAGAAGAACAGCACGGCAAGCGCGCACTTCAGCGCCGCCTTGTCCTCGCCCGCGAGCGTCAGAAATCGCTCCGTATCGTGACTGTCCAGGAGATTGAGCATCATTTCGTTGACCTGATCGGTGTTGCGCATCAGGATCTCATTGAGCCGATCGCAGAAGCTCTGCACCGAGCGTATCCCCCTGGCGAAATAGTCGATGCAAGCCTTGGTGAAGGAGTAGTTCATGATGCCGTCGAACTCGTCCCCTCTCAGCCACGCGCCCGCATCGTGCCAGCTCTCGCCGATGAGGATCGCCTGTGGATTTTCCCGCTTGACCGCCTTGCGGAACCGCCGCCAGAAGTCGTGCGAGACCTCGTCCGCGACGTCCAGCCGCCAGCCGTCGATGCCGCATTCGCGCATCCAATACAGCGCGATATCCAACAAATATTTTTGCACTTCTTCGTTGCTCGTGTTCCACTTGGGCATATAGCTGCACGCGGCAAAGCACTCGTAGTTGCAGTTCTGCGGATCGGGCTTGTCGCCGCGGATGATGAACCAATCGTGATATCGGGACGACCTGCCCCTTTGCAATACATCCTGAAACTGCGCACACAGCATGCTGCAATGATTGAACACCGCGTCCAGTACGACCTTCATGCCGCCCGCGTGCGCCCGTTTCACCAATTCTTTCAGGTCGGCGTCCGAACCGAACATTTCGTCCACATGAAAGTAGTCGATCGTGTCGTACTTGTGATTGCTCGGCGAGGAGAACACGGGCGTGAGATAGAGCGCGGTGATGCCCAGATCGCTCAGATACCCGAGTTTTTCCGTCACGCCTTTGAGGTCGCCGCCGTAAAAGCTCTTTGCGTCTGGGATCTCCCCCCAACTTCTGTTGATATACGATCTGTCTTTCTCCCGATCTCCGCAGCGAAACCGATCGATAAAGATCTGATAGAACACCGCCTGATCGCACCAGTCCACTTTGCGGTGCACGTCCGCTGCGTTGATATAGGGGTGCTGAAAGAAGTTATAATAGCTTTTCTCATGGTCATACTCGACCGTGAGACCCTCCTCCGAGTAGTAGTACGCCTCTTTCCCGCGCGTCAGATAAAAGACATATCCGATGCGGGGATCGGGCACGGAGAGCGCAGCCGTATAGTAGTCGTACAGTTCGTCCGAACAAGACTTGCGCATCGCAAGCGTCTTTCTGTCCGTGAGCCAGTCATATTTGACCGCATAGATGAGCGTCACTTCGTCCAGATCGTCCTTCGCCGCGCGCAGCCGGATACGCAGTTCATGCTCGCCGTAGGCAAAGGAATATTGGGATCCGGGAATATGCAGAAGAGCCGTTTTGTTCATGACGTCTTCCTCCCTGCGTGTTTACAAGTTCGGGGCGGTATGCACCGCCCCGATACCGCCTTGGTTATGATGCCTGCGTCACGCTCAGTGTAAGCGTGCCGTCCGTTGCAACGCTCACACGGAAGGTGTAGCTTCCCGCCTGCGTGCACAGAAGATTGCCGCCGTTGCCCCATGCCCAGTCGGACACGACGCCTTCGGGCAAGGTGTCCGCCACCGCCAGTTTGGAGGTATAGCCGGGCGTATAATAGGTATCCTCTCTGTACGGCGCGTGGATGGCAACGGGGATGCAGAAGTAGAAGTAGTCGCCCTCCACAAGTTCGAGCGTGATCTCGTACTCCCTTGCCATACCCGCTGCCGGAGAGGAGACCGCCGTGAGCTGCTGTACCTGCGAGCCGACGCCGAAATTGTTGTTCGCAAAGACCGAAGTCTTGCCGTTATAGGCCGTCTCATCGATCGTAAGATTGCCCGTTGCGGGATCGGTCGCCTGCGCATAGGAGAGCCTGCCGCCCAACACTTTCCACGTCTGATCGGACGTTAAAATATCCGCCGTCTTATCCACTTTGATGGAGCCCTCAAGCGTGTTCGTCGCAGAATCGAGCGTGACGGTCAGCGTGAAGGTGTACATTCCGCCTTCGACGACCACGATGTTGCTGCCCATGCCGTCCGCCTTTTTGAACGCGGCGTCCTCGCCGTTGAACTCGTCGATATCGGGATAGTAGAACATGGTGCCGTCCTGCGCCGAAATGCCGCCTTCCTCTTTGAGCGTGCAGTAGGCAAGCAGGAACTCGTCGCCTGCGGCGAGCGTCCACGTCTGCATCCATGTACCCGTTCCGTCCGCCTCGTTATCGGAGATCTTGAGCATTTCATAGGCGGAGTACTGCAGACTATCTACCTCTGCGCCCCAGTTGGTGCCCGCGAGTACGGATTCGGCGCTCGTTTCAGCCGCAGAATTACCGTAGATGTACCATGTATAGTCGGAGCGGTCCACCGTCACCGCGGGCGCGTCGCCGTTGCGCACGACCGTGATGGAACCGACGTTGGGATCCTCCGCGTCCGTCGTGAGCGTCAGCGTATAATTGCCGCTCACGTTGACGGTGATATTCACCTGCCCGTCGCCAAGTCCCGTGCCGGGCGCGCTCATGTACTCGTTTTCAACCAGATACTGCCCGCCGCGCGCACCGCCGCCGCTGGCATCGTCCGTATTCCAGACGCCATCTTCGTCCTGAATGCAGAACTGGAACTGGTCGCCCACGTACAAGTTGATCGTGATCGTAAATTCGTTCTTGCCAGCCGTCTTGGTGAGAATGTTGCCGTTCTCCCCCTCGATGGGTCCGCCGTTCCAGCCGATCGCGGCGAGCGGACCGCCCGCAGACGAACTGCCCGCAATCAGCCACTGGCGGGCGTCCTCGGCAGCAGAGCTCCACATGGAATAGACATTGGTGTCCCGCGTAATGGCGGTATCAAAGCTCCAGTCAAAGGTGAAATCTGCCGTTGCATACCAACCGCCGAATGTATAGCCCTCTTTTTCATAGTCCACATCCGAAGGCTCGAACGCTTCGACAGTTTCGCCTTCCTCCACTTCCCTGGTCGTGATGACCGTACTTCCGTCATAGAATGTGACCGTGTACGTCTGCGTCTGCGGCGTTGGTTCCGGCTCCTGCGTACATGCCGCCGCAACGCCGAGCGTCAGCGTCATCAGCATTGCCGCTGCCATACAGAAACCCAGTTTTTTCAGTTTCGACTTTGCCATACAACACTCCTCCTTGTCCTTATCATGCTTTGCGACTTACTTAATCGCTTAAATAAATTATATCACAGTTTTTCCCTTTGTCAATACCTTTGGGAAAAATTTTTTGAAATTTATTGAAACGCTTAAATCAGTGCCAGGGGATTGACTTTTTTGCCCGTTTGAAGTAAGATAGAGGCATGGAACAAGAGAGCGGGAAACAAAATATCACCATAGTCGAGATCGCAAAGCGCGCGGGGGTCTCCACGGCGACCGTCTCGTATGTGCTGAATGACCGACAGGACGTCAAAATCAGCGAGGAGACGCGAGAACGCATCCTTGCGCTGTGCCGTGAGCTCGGATACCAAAAGGGCGTCAAGCGGACGGCGGCGAAAAAGCAGGTCACGATCGACGACATCGCACGGGAGGCGGGCGTCTCCACGGCGACGGTCTCCTATATCGTCAACGACAGAAAAGACGTCAAGATCAGCGAGGAAACGCGCAAAAAAGTCCTGCAGATCTGCAACCTGCGCCAATACACGCCCTCCCCCATCGCGCGGCTGTTGGCAGGAAAAAAGAATAATCTGATCGGCATCTGCGCGCCGCAGAGCGAATACCCGGCGCAGAATGCGCACTATTACGCGCTCTTGCAGCAATTGCAGCTCGCCCTCCGGCGCAAAGATTACGGCGCAGTCCTGCTCACTCCGCCCGTGATGCAGGAGATGCATATGCAGGAAAATTTGGAGGGCATTGTGTGCATCGACCTCACCGAAGCGGAATTTTACGCACTCAAAGAGACTTGGTTTGTTCCCATCGTTGCTGTGGACATGATCGTATCCGACCCGCTCTTTTTTAAGGTGTATACCGACCACGGTGCCGTTGTTGCCGCAGCAAAGCAGCTTTTGCACAGTGAAAAAATCACTTATGTCGCGCACCCCTTCCGAAATGCGCCCTACCTCGATGACCTCAAAGAAGCCTTGCAGGAAGATACGCTCTATCTTGCCGGGAATCCTGCCGCACTCCGCGCATTTGCGAGTGCGCACCCGGACGACGCGTTCGTCTTTGGCGACAGGTCGCTTGCAGAGCTGTGCGCCCCGCTCCTTCCTGCGGGGCGGAGCGTCTGCATCGCGGATACAGATGATGCGCCCCTCTCCCTTCCCCCGCGCCTGACCGCGGAGCGCGCCGTTGAAATGCTGCAGTGCGCCGTCCGCCGCGAGGAGACCAAGCCGCATACATGCAAACTTGCGCCAATCGTCAGCATAGAATGATGGCGCGTAAAATTTTGCTCTATAAGACAATGTCCTCCCGGTTTGGGAGGACATTGTCTTATGAAATAAGAGGGGAATCATTTGAAACTATATCGAAAAAACGCGCGGGGAAATATGTCTGCAACAATGATTAGGGGGGAAGGGTTGTTGCGCAAGGTTAAGGGGGTTACTTTCCCCGCGCGTTTCCGATCGCGATAAGTATGTTACTTTTGTTTCTTTGCCTGTTTTGCTGCCAGTTTTTGCCGGTACTTTGCCTCCTCTGCCTCGAAGTCCAGCCCCTTCTTTTCGCAACGGGCTTTCAGTTCTTCGATGCGGGCTGCCTCCGCGAGGCGCTCCGACTCCTCTTCCTCCAGGCGTAGCCGCTCTTCGGGCGGGATCCATTCGATTCCAGCCTCCTCCGCTTCCGCCCTCTGCCGCGCGAGCACCGTTTCCCTGTCCTTCTTCAAAAACTTTTCCACATTGAAGAAGAGCAGGATGATCGCGCCAAGGCTATAGCACACCGTCTCGATCCAGATATAGGCGATGACCGTGCCCGTCGTACCCATACCGACCAGCGCGGAGGTAATGCCCTGCGCCACCGGTGTGGAAGCGATCATGATTGAACTGTAGATGGACATGACGAGCCCGTCGCAGCGGAAGCCACACTTCGCCTCAATATGATCGAGGCTGTCCGCGATCATTGCGAGGATCATGTACCCTGCGGGCGCGGAACCAAGACACTTTAAGGCGATGCCCAGCGATGCCACGACCATGTTGTCATTGCCGACGCCCGCGATCACCCCGCCGGCGACGCCGACGATCATTCCGATGACGCACACCGGGCGCTTGCCGAACTTATTGCACAGCGGCGCCACAAAGAACACCGCGACCGCCATGGGCACCGCGCCGATGATCCCCAATACGCCTGTGACCGAATCGGTCGGGAAAGATGGCGTCGCAAGGATCTCTGCATAGAAGTTGAGGGAGGTATTCTTGATGCCGCCGCTGAACTGATACAAAAAGTAAAAGACGATGATGATCCAGAAATACCTGTCCCCGACGGCAGCCTTTGCCTGCTTGCCCGCGCTAATACGCGGCTTTGTCTCCGTCTGCTTCTGCCCCATGCTCTCCTCCGTCACGCGCTCGCGCGTGAAGTAGTACTGCATGACGGTCCCGAGGAAGGTGATGACCGCGACAATGATGAAGAGGATCATCCAGAACGTCTTCTGCGTGCCAAAGCTCATCTCCGGTTTGATGAGGATGCTGAGCAGGAAAGGAAAGACCATCGAGCCCGCACCCACCGCACCGAGCAGCGACATATTGACAAAGGACGCCAGCACGCTGCGCTGCTTGGAGTTGCGCGTCGAGAGCGGCGTTAAGGTACTGTTCGCCGTATTATAGAGCGGAAACGCGACCGCGTAGTAAAGATTGTACGCGATGACGAGCCACGCCATCTTGAAGGTGGGATCATTGGACGGCTGGATGAAGATGAGCACGCTGGAGACTGCCAGCAGCACTGCCGAAAGCAGAATCCACGGCCGCGCCTTGCCCGCCTTGGTCCGCGTCCGCTCGACAAGCTGGCCCGCGACGAGGTTGCCGATGACAATTAAGACCGCAGAGAGAATGGGAAAGATCGTGAGGAACCCCTCCACCGTCCCTGCGAGCGCAGAGCCTGATGCCAGCTCCTCCGCAAACAGCACGTTGCGGAAGTAGCGGTTGAGATAGGTCGTGAAGATGCCGTTTGCGAGCATCGCGCAGAAGGGCCCCACCAGGTACCCCAGCAGCGACTCCACCGGCTTAACGTTCGCCGATCGGATGCGCGTGCGCGTCAGGGCGCGGTCAAAAAAACTTTGCTTCATGCGCGGCCTCCTTCACGGAAGGTAATTTCCGTCTGCGCCTTCCCGTAGGGACTCTCTGCGCGCAGGACAACTTTCTCCGCCGTCGGACGGATGACCGCGAGCGCTTCGCCGTAGTAGGTGTCCGTCGTCGTGCCGAGATAGCCCACCTCATTGTACGGGCAGGCACTGCCCAGTCCAAGAAGTTCGCCGCCCTCCACCGCCACGTCGATTATGCCGCGCACGAGGGGCTTAATCTCCCCCGCCTCGTCCGTATATTGCAGGCGGATATAGCAAAGATCGCCCTGCCCGTATTGTGCTTTCTCCGGCACGAGCGTGAGTTTGGTCTCCGCGCCCGCCGAAACAAGCGACGTGCGCCCCAACTCCTTGCCGTCTTTCGCAAGGCTGATCGCGGTCAGTTCACCAGGCGCATACTTCACCTTGAAGCGCACGCGCGCATTGGCGGGGACCTTCTTCTCCCCGACCGTCTTCCCGTTCAGCACGAGGCGCACCGCATCGCCCGTCGCGTACACCTCCACGGACGTCTTTTTGCCCGTGCAGCCGTCCCACGACCAACTCTCCAGCGCGTTGCTCATGCGCCATGCCGAAGGACTGTGCTTTTCAAACGCCCTGTCCGGGCGCACCACGCCGATCGCGACGGGCGCAAGATCGAATGCGACCTGCGTATATGCCGCCTCCGCCCAGGCGCGCCCTGCAAGATCGAGTCGCCCCGACGATGCGCCCCGCCAGCCCACGCCGCCCGTGAAGTCGGGCGCATAGTCCGCATACTCCCACGCGCCGATGCCAACTTCACCCAGATAGTCTATGCCCGCCCAGACGAAGTCGCCGATGAGCGCGGGGTGCTCTTTGGCGGTGCACCAGAATTTGCGCGCGTCCGAGCAGAACGTCTCACTGCCAACGATCACGCGGTCTTTGTGGTGCTTCAGGTCGCGCTTGTAGCGCAGGATGCCGTAGTTATACCCCGCCACATCCATTGCCGCGAAGGCGTCCTTGCTCTTTGCGTTGCAGCCGGGCATGGTTGCGCCGATCTTCATCGTGTCCGCGCCCAATAGCCCCGCAAGGTCGTTGAAGAACTCGCTTCCGACCGACTTCTTCTTTTTCGGCTTGCTGCTCTTAGAGGGTTTTGCAGCCTTCTCCGCTTTCTTATCCGTGTACACGCCGAACCCGAGCGAATGCAGCAGGTTAAAGAAGATATTGATGCCGCAGGTGACGGGACGGGAGTCCAGCGCATGAAGATAATCGGTCATCTCCGCGGCGAAGCGGATGCCCTTCTTCTGCCCCGTCTCCGCGACTTCGTTGCCGATGGAGTACATGACGACGCTCGGATGATTGTAGTCCTTCTCCACCATGGACTTCAAATCGGCCTGCCACTCCTGTTCGAAGTCGCTCGCGTAGTCATACTTGGTCTTGTGGATATACCACATGTCGACAAACTCGTCCAATACGAGCATGCCGAAGCGGTCGCACGCCTCCAGCGTCGCCTTGGAGCAGGGATTGTGCGCCGAGCGGATGGCGTTGTAGCCCGCCTTTTGCAACAGCTCCACCTTGCGCGCATCGGCGAACGGGTGGTTGACCGCGCCCAGAATGCCATTGTCGTGGTGGATACATGCGCCGCGCAGGATGACGCGCTCGCCGTTGATGCAGAATCCGTGCGTCGCGTCGCACATCACCTCGCGGATGCCGAAGGTCTCCTCGCGCACATCCTCGCCGAAGGTCACGCGGCAGGTGTAGAGGTTGGGGGATAAGGCGCTCCACAGCTTTCCGTCCGCCAGAACGATCTCCGTCTCCGTGTTTGCCGGCGCAGTCGTCGTCAGCACGACGTCCTCGCCGTCCAGAATCTCGATGCGGACATTGCCCGCGGCATTGGTCTGCACGCCCACACAGATGCGCGGGACTTTGTAGTCCGTCGTGCGGATGCGGATGCCGTTCAACAGGATATGCTGTTTGGGCAGCACATACAGCCACACGGGGCGGTAGATCCCCGCGCCCGAATACCAGCGGCTGTTGGGCTGGTCGGCGTTGTATGCCTCCACACGGATGACGTTCTCCCCGCCGTAGCGCAGCAGGTCATTTGCCTCGATATAGAAGTTGCTGTAGCCGTATTTCCTGCCGCCCGCATACTTCCCGTTGAGGTACACCTTGGCGTTGCGGTACACCCCTTCAAATTCGAGGACAATGTCCCTCTCCCGCCATGCCTCGTCCGCGACAAACCGCTTTTCATAGACATAGTCCCTGCCCACGACCCAGCCCGTGTTTTTTCCGCCCGGACTGTCCGCACTGCACGGTTCTGCGAGCATTGCGTCATGCGGGAGCGTCACCGCCTGCCACTCCCCCTCCCCAAGATGAGAATATCGCCAATTTTCGTTAAAACTTATTTTTTGCATAATAAAACCCATTCACTTCACAGTCATGGACATGAGCCCGCCCGTTCGGACGGGCTCTGTCAAGCCTGCGCTTGTTTGCACAAACGAATTTCAGAGATCGGGACAAATCATTCTTTGACTTTTTTCGTATAACTGAAGAATGCGCTTACGATCGAAAGAATGAATGTGACAGCGCCGAGAATGAGATAGAGGAAGGTGAGCGACATCTGTCCGCCGACATCATTATCGATGCCGATGAGTCCGTACGAGATAACTTCCACACCGTCCAGCATAATGAGCCCGAGCGCAAGCCCGTAGAAGATGGGCGCAATTGCCTGAATGATCTCCACCTTGGGGAACAGGAACGCAGCAATGCTCACAACGGCGCCAAGGACAAGAAAGAGAACGATGACCCATGAGAACGTATCGCCGAGCAGTCCCTTGGTTGCTCCGCCGATGATCGCAAGCACGACGGCAAGCACGGGAATGACGAGGGAAATGTAGGCAACAATGCTTTTATTTTTGAAAATGTTCATATTGTACCTCCTGCTGTTAGGTCCGAGCCCGGCTCACGCCTGCTCCTTCTTCTTGCTGAATGCCGTAACGACATAGCCGACCGCCGCGCCGAGTACGACCGCACCGACCACACAGTCGATCGTGATGATTGTGGGCTGCCACCAGGGCGTAAGCTGAATGACTTTGCTGTCGGACGTGAGACCGTTGACCATGATGGAGCGCGAGAACGCATAGTAGTAACGCTTGTTTGCCGTGAGGACTGCATTCAGAAGATCGCCGTCGTTGTTCTGCTCGATGGAGTCGATGATCTCCTGGGAATAGCGGGAACCGAACAGACACCACATATCCGTACCGCTCAGGATGCCTTCCACGCCGCGGCCGCTGCCCGCGTCTGCAATGACGACACCCTTGAAGCCCCATTCATTGCGAAGCACTTCCACCTGTGAAGCGTAATCTTCGGACATATTGCGCAGACCGATGCCGCCCTTACTGTTCATCGTAGACGTTGCACCGCCCTTCGTGAAGGAGGACTCGAAACCGCGCAGGGAATTCTGACGCCAGGTCTGCTCCGTCTGGAACATACTGATATTACTGCGGTTGAGTTCGACATCGTTGCCCGCGAAGTGCTTGCCGCCGACGCTGATACCCTTGTCGATGAACGTTCTGACCATGCCGTCAAGGTAGAGATAGTTGACGTTTGCATCCTCGGAGAAATACTCGTGGTTTCTGCCCGAGAAAGGCGTTCTGTGCAGGTTGCCGCCCGGCAGCCAGCCCTGCGACGCTCTGCAGAAGAGCCCGTCCTCTGCCATGTAGTAGGCGCGCTGATTGAGCTGCTCGGTATCGAACGAGCAAGCCGCCGTCGCCTGACCGATATAGCAGGTCGCCTGCGCACCGTTGATGAGATACTTCTGATTCCACCCATCGGGACCGTCGTCGTTGACGGAAGCGGGCTTGCCGATGGACTCCACCGCCGCATTGCCGAAGCTGTCCGCAATGGAGATACCCAGCTCTTCCAGCGTCATCTGATGCAGGAATTTGTCCCAGGTAATCTCGTCCTCCCAAGGAACGTCGCGCATATTGACGACCGTGAGACCTGCGTCCACGCCGAATTCGGAGGGATTATACCCTTCGGCATCCGCAGCCTTTTCATAGGTGTATGCAAGCAGCGCCGCCATCTCCTCCGTCGCCTCGATCTGAGGGATCGCCGTCGGATAGGTCGTCCAGTCGCTGCGGGTCATATAGGTGACCTGATCTTCCTCGTCCAGCCAATAGTTGATATCCACATCCTCGAACTGGTTCTCGACGCGGTAGCCCGTTGCTTCGCTGTAACGATAGGTGCTGTCGTCAAACGCGCCCGTGAATTGCTCCGCCTTCGCGGCATCGCCCGTCACGGGGTTGCCGTTCTCATCCGTCATGCCCTCAGCACCCTTCGCCGCGAGAATGTTGTTGAGTGCATCGTGCACATTGTCGCCGATCGCGATATAGTAGTCGCCCTCTGAGAGGATATATCCGCCCTCGCCGCCGTTGGACGTGCTGTCCCAGGAAGCAAGCAGGTATTTGTCAATTTCAATGGTTACCGTCTCCGAAGCGCCGCTCGCAAGTTCGCCCGTCTTGCCGAAGCCGACGAGCTGGACGGCGGATTTTTCCACACCATGCTCGATCTCATAGTCGCCGTAGGGCGTCTGCGCATAGACCTGTACGACGCTCCTGCCTGCCGTCGCTCCCGTGTTGCGGACGGTGACGGTTACGGTGATCGTATCCGAATTGAAGCCCGTCACGGAATCGAGCGTCTGCGAGAAGGTCGTATAGCTCAGCCCGTACCCGAAGGGATAGACCATCTCATTGGCATAGTTCCATGCGCCGCTCATCGAGCCGATCTCGCTCGTTGCGTTATAGCGGTCGAGCACGGCGTCCTCATAGCGGGTCTCATAGTACTTATAGCCCGTGTAGATGCCCTCGGTGAGGATCATGTAATTTTCCGCGCCCGCGTTGCTCACAGGCTGTCCTGCGACATAGGCGACGTCATTTTCATAGGTCGTGTTGGTGAACGACTGATCGTACCACGTCTGCACCGCCGCGGAGGAAACCGCGCTCGTGGCGAACGTATCGACCAATCTGCCCGAGGGATTCGCCTCCCCCGTCAGCAGATCGACGACGCCAAGCGTGCCCTTTAAGCCAAGCGTACCGACATGCAGCGCAGCGTCCACGCCGTACTCGTCCAGCCAGCCAAGCTCCATGGCATAGGGCGAGTTGTGCAGCAAGATGATCTTGCTGATCGCGCCCGTATCCTTGTATGCCTTGACGCGGGACAGGAGATCTTTTTCGTTGTTTGAGAGCGCCAGGCCGTTGCGCACAGTGCCGTCCGCTTCGGTGACCCAGTGCGGGATATCCTCTCCCTCGCCGCCTTCTCGGGAGAGAATGACGATGCCCACGCCGCCCGTCGAACGGACGGACGCGTCCACGTCGGCAGTAAAGATGGTCGAAGGATCGGGCTCGTCGTCCAAGCGGTTTGCAATCATGCCGCCGAAGGACTGGACAAGATCGGGTTCGGGGTAACGGTCATACAGCGTCTGATTGACGGTAAATCCCTTTTCACGGAAGGCGGTGATGTAGTCGACTACGCGCGCCTCGTCGTTCTTGCCGCCGCCCGATGCGCAGCTGTACAGGGGCTGCTTGGATGCAAAGCCGAACAGGCTGACCGAGCGCTCGGACGAAGTGAGCGGCAGCGCGCCGTTGTTCTTTAAGAGCACCGCGCTGTTTTCCATTTCATACTCGATGAACGCGTCCTGATCGGCGTTGAGCTCGGCAAGCCCGTTCGAAACGGCAGCAGCCTCTTCCTCCGACAGCTGATCGACATTCATCGCAAGCAGGTTGGCGTCTGCGTAATCGCTCTTATAGTATGCGGTATCGACCTCTTCGGAGCTATCTCCGGGGACGGTCTGCGATGTCTGGATCTGCAGGGCATTGTTGATGATCGGGCCGTATTCATACAGCGTCATCGTGGCGCCGATGAGAAAGGCGCCCAAGCCCGCGGAGACCGCAAACACCTTTTTGAACAGTTTGTTTTTGTTCACTCCCATAATAATTTCCTCTCCTTATCTGATTGTTGTAAAGTGCCATTTGTTTTTGCCGCCTCAGGGAGCGGGCAGCAATTGCCATTTTCCTACCAATTTACAAATTCTCTACTTATCCCCTATTTGTTGCTTCCTCCTATTTCATGATCATTATTTGCTTTGAAGTTTCTTGTTTTGTATGTTTTTAACTTCATTGGTATTATATTTGATCATTTCTTCCATGGGAGCATTTTTTCGTAAGTGGTATCAATTTTTTCGTAATTGGTCATTTTTTGCACAAATGGCACAAAGACGCGGGGCGGACAGCGGCTGAACGCCGTTGTCCGCCCCGCGCCCTGCATGCGCCGTCAGAGCGCAGCGGGAATGGGAAGCGTGATGCTCAGACGGAAGATTTTGTCCTCGCAGTCCACTTCCATTGTGCCGCCGTAGCGCTCTGCGATGCGCTTCATGCTGATCACGCCGAAGCCGTGATTTCCACCGTCCGTCTTGGTGGTAATGGGAAGCCCGTTCTTAAAGACGAGTGCCTCCTCGCAGTAGTTCTCCACCTGGATATAGAAAAACGCACCGCGCCTGGATGCATTGACGCCGATGAAGCGCTTTTCCCGATCTGCCACCTGTATCTCCGCGCGAATGGCGTTATCGAGCGCGTTGCCGAAGAGGGAGTAGATATCCCCCGCCCGCATAAAGGAGAGCGCCTCTCCGTCCACCATATAAGTGAGCACGATCCTCTCCTGTTCGCAGATAAAATACTTGCTCGTAAGCACGACATCCAGCGGCTTACAGCCCGTCTTGGCGATGGCGTCGTAGATGAGAACGGCGTCCTCCATCTCCTTGAGTGACTGTTCGAACTCCCCGTCCGCGCGGCTCCTGAGCGCGACGAGCTGGTGCTTGAGGTCGTGACACTTGATATTCACCGTCTCGATTGCGCGCTTGTCAAGATCATACTGCTTTTCCTCGCTCGTGCGAAGGGAATCGAGAATAGCGTTCTGCCGCCGCAGATTGTCGCGGTCGTACATGCCGAAGAGCATGAGAAGGGTGATGATATCGTAGCAGATGAAGCAGAGCCGCCATTCCAGAAACTCGGGAGCGGCCGGTGTCTGCCTGTCATACTGCATGAGGTAGACGATCGCCGTCAGGATGAGCGCAACGAGAATCATGATGAGGCGCTCCTTACCGAAGCCGCCGCCGATTTCCTTGAGTTTACGCACGCCCAGCACAAAGCAGAGCACGTGGGCTGCGGTATAGATGAGCACCTGTACAAGAATGTAGAGAACTTCGGGTTGGGTAGAGTCCCACCCAAAGAGCCCGACACACAAAATGCTCAGCGAATAGGACAGATTCTG